>DAHZQE010000398.1:0-4152 GCA_027409005.1 Ferrimicrobium sp.
TGTTTATGACTTGGTACGGACGAAGACGTTGGTGAGGGCTTATAGCTTGGCGTAGATACTGCTTTAGGCCATAGCTTTACCGACTTGCAAGAGAGACCCCAGGGGCCTGCGGCTGCATTGATCCCGAAGAAGTGGACTTCAGCGCCGACATACCCACCACAGCCCGCGTAGACTCCCGCAGTGGAGGGCTTTGTCGCTGAGACTTTCGCCTGAACATCACCGAGGACTTCCATATAGGGCCCGGCATCCTGATCTTCTATACTCAATAGTAGCCTCGGCCCCCCAGAAACCTCGAGACTCGCCGAAGCACCGCCCTTGCCAATCAAAGATGCTGACGCGGAGAGGCCTCGGATTAGATGAATCTTTCCATTCTTATAGACGACACCTCCATACGCCGTAATCGATTGCTTGGCCCCCAGAGTAACGAACCCATGCAGATCGGCTTGGAATGATCCGTGCATCTGAACTTGAGGAACAATGACGATGGGGAGCGGTCCAATTTGAACATCAACTGGCGGCAGGTCGTACAGTGTCATAGTTGCACTGTCGCTACAACTCCCGGTGAGATCGGCCTGCAGTTCGGCGAGCGCGGTCTCGTTGCCGCTGATGACCATCCGGAATTGCGGTCCCGAGGTAAACCCCCAAGAGCCAGAGATTGTGGCGGTGAGGCTCAAAGCAACGGACGCAGTAGGGTTGACTGTAACCGCCACGCCTGATGCTTGGGAGCCAGAGCAAAGCGGTGTGCTTTGGCCGGCAGCAAGAGCATAGGCTGGCAAATGCGGGCTCCAGGACAACTTGACCAAGGCGGTTTTGCTCAACGCGGCAGCTGCAACGGGCCCACCGAGCTGATCGCTAATGAAAGACGTGGAGCTAGAACCCGAGAAATCCACCAAACCAGTAGCTAATGTTGGCTTGAAATGAATCACGAGGTTGATTTTGGCCCTAGTCAAAGCCGCGGTGATGGGAGCGGGTGTTACGGTCAAAGTCGTCATCCCGCTGGTAGTGGTTACAGCGGTGACTCGAACCAGGAGCCCTTTGGGGGTTTCCGGAGTTTGCCCGAATACAAGAATGTCACCCGCTTTTAGATTAGTCACCCCTGGGTTGGAGCTTGGCGCAAGAATGGCACTCTTAGTGACGGTTGCGCCGTTGAGCATTGCAGGGGTGCCGACTTTAGTCGTAGCAGGAACGATGTCCGCATAGTCAACAACCACCTTACGAGAGGAGTTAGACGGAACCGAGATATAGGTAATCGCGTTCGTTGGGTAAACCATACTAGAGCCATCAGGTTCTGGTGAGGCCTGAACGCGGTACCTACCTGCGGGAACTGTCAACGTCTTGCTGTTAGCCAGGTGTCTCGAAAACCCACCGGGACCAACTATGAGGACTGACGCCTGCGTTGAACGCGGTACATCTTGAATCAGAACAGTGAGTTGGGTCGGCCTCAATAAGGTTAAGGCTAGCCCGCCGCCCACACCAGCTAGCAATATGACAGCTGTCGCTACGGCCAGAATAATTCGATGGCTAGAGATGAATGATGACATTTCACTTATAGCCCTTCGAAAACGTAGTACTTATTATTGTGGTAGCTGGTCACTCTAACGGAATCCTAAATAAAAGGAACCACGCCACAGCTGTTATGTCAACTAAATATCCGTAGCACGACACTTCGCTAGATATTGCAGGAAATCCCATAGTCTATTCGATCGGATTAGAGGTTACTGCTAACCATAATCCCTAACCCAGGCTGCCGGCCAAGACCGTCCTCACTCAAGCTCATGCGCTGCAGGTAATACCGGTAGCAGTCACAAAATCACTTGCCGATGGGATCGGAGGCGGAGTTGCCGCCAGAGTAGGGTTTGTATTAGAGAACTAGCCCGCCAATAGCAGCTATTGTCGCTCTGTCTTTGTGCATAAGCAGTATGGATCTGTTATGACTCCAAATGCAGTGATGAGCCATAAAACATTGGTGACACTCGCGGAGCTCAATAACCCTCTTTAAAGCACAAGCAACTTTACTTATAGCAGCCAGCCAGACGAGCCTCTTCAAGCGTCATCGTTAATGCCTCAGCCTGCAGCTCATGAGTCAGAGCCTTCGCATTCAAGATAAGCTCAACTTGGCTCGCGTGAGTGTTGAGCCTGCGGGCGACAAATTGGACCCGCTCAGCTAACGCCAACCGATAGTGACGCGCACCAACAGCGGCAGCAAGAGGATCCTCCTCCGGCTCGAGTTGACGATGAATCTTGAAGAGCGCATCAAGATCGGGTGCTGGTAAGACACCCGCCTCCACCGCTTCCAGCTCAACCAGGGCCTCGTCAAGCTCATCCAGCAATGAAGCCATGCTGCTAAAGGAGGACATAGTTGTTGCCGGCAAGCCTATCTCGTCACCCATGATTCGATAGAAATCAGCCTTCAAGGCTCCCAGTAATGTTTGTCGAGTAGCCTTAGAGTCTGTCGCGCTCGCAATCAGAGTTTTCACCGCCGCCAGCAGCGCTTCGTCGTCGCCTTCGTACCTGGTAGGCAGGGCTTGCAGCTCTCTAAGTAGTCTTTCTGGCAGCTCCTTGTCGGAAGCTAATCTCGAGCTGCAGACGTTGCGCCAGGCATAGTTTATCTGCCGTAATTGCGCGTCGGTTAATCGCATAAGGAGAATACACACCACTGCCCCCCAAAATGCAATCGTTATCGGCTTTTTGTGTCATGTTGTGACTTGGTGAGTCGGACGTCAGATCCTCACGAGCCCCACCGCCAGATACCAGAGTGTTGAAGGAGTATAGCGTTGCGAATGTGTAACGATTTTTGGTTTCGGTATTTACTATCAAGCACAAGTATAAGAGAATGCGAATGAAGGCGGTTGAAGAAGTATGAGAATATATAGATCAACGACTGTGGCGGCTAGCCTCGTAGGGCTCGCTCTTCTAATAGGCGGTTGTGGAGCTGCGGCGAGTCCGCATCCGGCATCTCATAAGGTGAGTCCTCCCAAGGCTTCACCGAGTGCGACGCCTACACCGAGCCCAGTGAACACTTCAACCATCAATTGCCATGCATTGCCTCCGAGCAATGTCTCACTGGCTCAAGCTGTTACTGGACATGCTCAGATTCCGTACGTGAAGGCTCCGGCCAACGATCCCTGGGCTTCAATGGACGGGACGAAGGCTCTACCTCCGAACTGGGAGAGCTACATCCCGCCTGTGATGATCGTGAATAACACGAACTCCGTCAGCAATTGCACCGCTACGGAGTGGGGTTATGGCTTCCTCAAGGATATTGCTCTCTCAAATTGGGCCGAGTACTGGGACGCTCCCATCTTGAATCAATCGACCGCCACCCCCGGAGGCGAGTTCTTCTACGGTGGCTCTACAGGAGAGGGTCAACTCCTGCAAGGCGACAGGTGGGTCGTAACACCCAACTGGCCAACCAAGCTCGTGCTGGTACAACTGACCCCGGTGTTTCAATCAAACTATGGGATTTCGTCAACATACGCGTTCATCATGGAATACCCCTCTAAGGATTGGTCCGATATAGTGATCTTTCCAAACGGCAAGACCAATGTGACCACAGGCACAAATGGGATATCGGAAATCGTACCAGGAACATTCGAAACCAATTACCAACCCATTAGTCATCCCGATGGGTGGACGTTTGGTGCGGTGTTTGTCCCAAACGACGAACTCAGTTGTAACACTGGAAACTTGGCTACGGTAATGTGCTCTAATGCGGGGGTACTGAATAGCTAATGTTCAAGAGAGGGGGAGTGCTAGCAATCTTGCTAGCCATGATGGTTTTGTCAACTGGCGTAGTCGATGCGACGGGTGGCGCTCCACCCCCTTCGGGTGGCAGTAGTGTTGGCCCTGGCGCGCCTCCTGACGACCCTGGAATCCACAGGTGATGAAAAAACTTCTCATTGCGGTTGTTACCTTGTTAATCCTTAGTGGAGCCGGTATCGGTGCCGCGCAAGTGAGCGGACACCCGATCACCGCGTTCCTGGCCGGACAGCTGTCCCGTGCACCTAAGACCGTTGCGGTCCCGCAAGTCAAGCAAACCTTGACCTCAGAGTTACCCCAAGCCGAGCTCGGCAAGGATAACCGCAACGTGGCTACGCCGAGCCCTTCTCCGACCGCTCCCCCCCCCTATCGCCCCGTCGCCGGCTGCGACCC
>DAHZQE010000151.1:0-7153 GCA_027409005.1 Ferrimicrobium sp.
GATATGAGAGATCTTCAAGCTCCCATTATCAAATAGTCAAATTCTGGAGCGGACGACGGGATTCGAACCCGCGACCCTCACCTTGGCAAGGTGATGCTCTACCAACTGAGCCACGTCCGCGTTACGAGCTACAGTATAACCGATGACTGGAGTCGGGTTGCTCATCTCAACGACATACACCCAGTTGTCGAAAGGTGATCGGTTTTAACCTGGTCAGCGGTGGCCAGTGTGCCCAAAACCACCAGTCCCGCGTAGCGTCTCAGTCAATTCATCCCGCACCAAGTAATCAACCCCCAAATAGCTCGCCACCACGAGTTGAGCGATACGAACTCCAGGATCCAAGTCTACGGTTTCACCACCTAAATTCACCAAAAGCACTCTTACCTCACCGCGATAACCAGCGTCGATGAGACCAGGGGCATTCAACACTGTGATCCCATGGTTGAGCGCCAATCCACTTCGCGGCATCACCAAGCCCATTGTCCCAGAGGGCAACTCGAGTGCAAGTCCAGTTCTAGCTAGCCCTCTCGAACCAGGGAGCAACGTTAGGGGCTCAACGAGGGTAAGGTCCGCACCAGCATCGTCTGGCAGCTGCCGAACCGGCACCTGCGCCTTCGGGTGAAGCAGCTTTACAGCGACATTGGTCACCTGTTGATCCGGATCAGCTTCTCAAGTTGATCGATCAATCTATCCTGCCGCGATCCCTGGCGCAGCCAACGAAAACGACGACCAATTCCCCAAACCGTACAGAGCATCATCGCCTCAATCACGATATGGCTAGACATTTTTGAACTACCCGATCGCCTATCGTGAAAGGTTATAGGAACCTCAATAACACGAAAGCCCAGTTGCGAAACAAGATACGCCATCTCGACTTGAAAACCATAGCCGTCGGCGCGAATCTCGTCCAAGTTGATCAACTTAAGGACCTCGGAGTCGTAGGCTCGGAATCCGGCGGTAGCATCACGCACACTGATACCGAGCATCGCCGAAGCGTATAGGTTTCCAAGGCGCGAGATCAACAACCGTGGCATGGGAAGCCCCTCTGAAGAGCCACCAGCAACATAACGCGACCCTATAGCCAGCCCAGCGCCAGCATCAAGTCCATTAAGTAACTCCGGGATAAGCTTTGGATCATGTGAGAAGTCTGCGTCGATCTCAACGACTGCGCTTGCTCCAGAAACTAGAGCTTCGTGAAATCCGGCACGATATGCTGCGCCAAGTCCATCCTTCTCTGGGCGGCGAAGCACTCGCACATGCGGGTCATCCACGCCAACCTTCTCCACCAGGTCAGCTGTGCCGTCGGGTGAACTATCGTCAACCACGAGTACAGTCGACGAAGGCACGGCCTCACGCACCGCGTAGACGATATCTACGACGTTGCTAGCCTCATTGTACGTTGGAACGATCACCCAAGGGTGCTCTGACGCCGTCCGACCCATATGTCCCTTCTTGTTCGACGTACATCAATGGTACCCCACTCAGCATACACAGCGAGTAACCTGGCTGTCATGTTGGCATGGATGGATCTTGAAATGACTGGCCTGCTCCCTGAGCGCCACGTGATCATAGAAATCGCGATGATTGTTACCGACGATGATCTTAATACAATCGAGGAGTTTGGCCCAATCGTCATTCATGCAAGTGAAGCCGAACTTGCGGAGATGGAAAAGGTCGTTTGCAAGATGCATGAGACCAACGGACTGCTTGCCGACGTGCGTAGCTCAACGACAACACTCGCCGAGGCCAGCGCCCAAGCGTTAGCCTTTCTGAAACGCCATTGCCCTAACGCACGTCAGGTGCCACTATGTGGTAACTCCATCGGTACCGATCGTCGATTTCTCGTTAAATACATGCCCGAACTAGAGAACTGGCTACATTACCGTTCGGTTGATGTCTCAAGCATTAAAGAGCTTGCAAAGCGATGGTACCCAGGGCTAACCGAGCTCGTTCCCAACAAAGATAGCTCACATCGCGCACTAGATGACATTCGCGACAGCATCGCTGAGTTGCAGTTCTACCGCGAACATCTATTCGTCGATGCTCCAGTAATCACCAGCTCTGACAATACGTGAGAGTCGTAGACGGTTATAACGTTGCACCGCAATGAACGGCAAATTCGCAATCACTGCGTACGCTACCGGCAGCACGCGAAAGCCGGCGTGCAGCCACAACACGGGCACCCATTGCACCGCTAGTAAGCCAGTATGGACCAGCTCCGCTCGAACGGTTTCGAGATACATGCGCTCGAGCGCGGACCGTTGACGAGTCAAAAGGTGTCGTTTTGACATACCGCCCCCGAATCCTCCCGCCTCAGGCAGTCTGTCCTTCCAGGTCTCGATTTGAAGTTGACGGCGATACCAGCCAACCGATGGTCCCCTTAACCACCAAGCTACACGTGCGATAGAGCGTAAAGTCCCGAGCGATAGCCGCGATCCTACGAGACCGATCAACAGACTCGCGCCCACCCAGAACACTACCGCGATAGCCACCGCTACAAGATTGGACATCTAGCGCCTGGTCCTCATCGATTGACCCCTCCACTTGGTTTGCCCACGGACAAGATCGAATCCAGAAGTTGCCACTATCCAGACAAAGACTGGAAGATAGAGGAGCTGCAGAACCACACTCGACCACCAGAACGTCCCAATCCGACGTGCAACCAGGGTGTTGGATGCACACGTTACAGCTAGCACTGCTACAGCCAATAGCAAAACTTTCGAAGCAGAGGTCGCGATCACCACCAGAGCCGACAACTGAGCCGCAACCATCAAGATCGCCACCCCAGCTCCAGCTCCACGCACCATGAGTGCTCCACGTGCGACATTCTTACGGAACCCCTCAAACAACGATGCAAAACCTGCTGGATACATCCGAAACTCGATCCATCCACGCCCAGCCAGCAGAATGGTACGACCGCCCCATCTCCAAAATCGTTCACCCAGTGCCTGGTCATCAAGGACTGACTCAAGAATCGCTACATGCCCTCCGACCTCCTGATAGCGCACCACCTGGCAACAAAGAACTGGCCCGAAAGTGGCCCGCGAAGATCCGGGCCCTAGAGCGCTAAACGCACCCGAAGCAATCAATGACACCAGGTTTGGATAGAACGCAAACTGCTCATACCACCTGAACATGCGGTGAAAGGGTTGCACACTGACGAGATCATCTGGGTGGCTTCTAGCCAAACCGACCAGCTTCGCCAATGCATCCTCCGCCACGAGGTCGACATCTGCATCCATGAATACAACTGTCTCAACGCCTGGTCTGGGGCTCCACGCACTCAAGGCGCCGGCCTTCGGATTATTGCCGCGACGCCGATCAAGACGCAGGACTCGGGCTCCATGGCTGAGTGCTATCTGACCGGTGGCGTCAGTCGAGCGGTCATCAATAACCGTCACCTCGAAGTCCACACCCTGTTGGTGAGCCAGCGCAGAAAGAAGTCTCGGCAGGAGGAGAGCTTCGTTGTGGGCTGGGATGACGACCTCAACTCCTGCCAATGGGTCGCAATCATCTGCTGTCACAAGCCTAAAGCGAGCAGAGAAAAGCCTCCACGCGAAATAGACCTCGCCGACGACTATAAAGAGCGGCCACGTCACCGCGATGTTGGCAAACAGGTTAGAGCCGATCGACAATCTCTCGCAGTCGACGAAACGATCCCAACGGATCATTCCCAACAGGAGATACCATGAGCGTGCCCACTCCTGCCCCAGCATGAGCCCTGACCCTATCCTCCACGAATCCCGAATCACCTACCAGATTGAGACGCTCTAGCAGATCCAATGGTATGCATGCCGCTGCCTTCTCACGTTCACCGCCCAGGTACAGTTCCTGAATCTGCTCCGCTAAGTCTCCATAACCATAACGATGGAAGAGGTCGTTGTAGAAATTCTTTGTCCTTGCACCCATTCCGCCTACGTAGAGGGCGATATGAGGGCGCGCAAGCTCCAACAACTGCTGGACATCGTCTCCGATCGCTAGCATGCCACCTGCCACAACGTCAAAGTTGGCAAGACTGCCATCACGCCGTGCCAAACCCTTTTTGACCGCCTCTCCCCACACAGTCTCCGCCTGTTCGGGCAGATAGAATATCGGGAGCCAACCCTCGGCTAGTTCTGCAGCTAGAGCCACATTCGCTGGACCGATCGCTGCGAGATAGATCGGCAGCCGAGGACGAACCGGCTGTGTGATCAACTTCAATGCCTTGCCCAGACCAGTACCACCTGGAAACGGAATCTGATAGATCCCATCGGCCTCTAGACGTTCGCGACGCCAAACCTTCCGGCAGATCTCGATGAGTTCACGTGTTCGTGCAATCGGCCGATCATACGCGACCCCGTGCCACCCTTCGATAACCTGTGGGCCAGAAGCCCCGAGCCCAAGAACCGCACGACCCCCAGAGACGTAGTCAAGCCCGGCTGCCGTCTGAGCAATCAGCGCAGGCGTCCGCGAGTAGATCGGCAGGATGCCAGGTCCAAGCTCCACCCGAGTCGTTCTCGCCGCCAAATACCCCAGAATGGACACCGCATCAAACCCGTAGGCCTCTGCAACAAAGACGATGTCAAGCCCTGCCTGCTCATAGGTCACCACCTGCTCGACCGTCTCAAGAATATCGCCCGCATAGTTGACCTGCATAGCTAACTTCATCATTCCTCCATCGCAGTCATTCCCAGTCTACGTTAGGAGATCTTCCTCGTCCCAGCAGACCGGCGCTACTTCTCCACCACCCATTCGCGACTGACATATTGCGTTCACGTTTCCGTGAAAAACCGCGCCCGCAGCCACCGGTTAAACACGCTCTGCAACATCCAAGACGACATGATCCAGCTTGGCTCGACGTTAATTCTGGCAACCTTGGAGAGGTGTCGCTAGCCGGGCTCTCAGCACATGCGAGGGCGAAGGGTGCTATCACTCCTCTTGAGGACATGGTCAGCGCTTGTTGCCCCCCTCGAGCAGGTCGAATGCCTGGATAGACAGGGCCTCAAGTTCACTGACAAGACGATGGAGTTTACGAGCGTTGTCGAACCACGCCTGGTAGCGGACCTGCTGGTCTTCGCTGATCTTACGGGTCACGGTCTTGCCAGCTACTGCCCGGGTCCAGGTGAGGTAAGGTCCGTGCAAGACTGGTGGGTCGTCCTGGCAGTGACAACCGGATCTACCACACGCGGTGGTGCGCCACACCAGGCTGCCTGGTAGAGCGAAACCTATCTCACCCAATTCAGCGGCGATCTGTGCCTGCGCTTGTTGTTGTCGTGCGAAAGTTTCAGCCATCATCTCCTCGTGTGCTATTTTCGTGTGCTATTCTTGAAGTGTACACGCTTCAATAACGCCAAGCAATCATCATCGAGGAGATCACCGTGCCAAGACGCCAGATCCGTTATGGGCCAGTCAGTGTGGAGAAGGCGCTCGGGGCGCTCCCGGTCATAGCTGCGTTCTGCCGACGTCTCGACATCGACGGCATCGTCGATCGTGCTGCTCCGGTGCGCGAGATCGCCTATGTCACCCATGGCCAGGTGATCGAGGCCTTGGTGGCTAACCGGCTGACCTCTCCCACTCCACTGGTCCATGTAGAGGACTGGGCACGAGCCTTCGCAGTCGAAGAGGTGTTCTCGATAACGCCCGAAGTCCTAAACGACGACCGTATCGGCCGGGCGCTCGATGCCCTCGCCCCTGAGCTTTTAGGGGTTGTCGGTTCCATTGGCGCTCAGGCGATCACTGAGTTCGGTGTCGATGTTGGGCGCATCCACTGGGATATGACCTCGATCAGCCTCTATGGCGCCTATACGTCGCCTGATCATGACTACATCGAGCCCCGCTTTGGGCATCCAAAAGACCATCGGCCCGACCTGTTGCAGATCCAGGCCGGGCTCGCGGTCAGCGCGGACGGCGGGATCCCTATCTGGCACCGGGCCTATGACGGCGGAGCCGGCGAAGTCGCCCAGGTAGTTCCGGCAATGGAGGCACTGTCCAAGCTCGCCGGGACACGTCAGTTCTTGATGGTCGGTGACTCCAAGCTGGTTTCCTATACGAACTTGGCTGCGATGATCGCCGCCAAGGTGAGCTTCATCGCTCCGGCATCAAAGACCTACGTGGGTGCCGGGGTGCTGGCTGAGTGCGACTTCGACGCTGGTGTTCTAGTCGACTACGTGGCTGAGCGTGACGCCAACAAGGCAGAAGGCAAGCGGGGTTCCTATCGGGTGTTAGAGGACACCATGGTCATTCAGGGTAGGAAGAAGGCCGAACCCGATCTTCATCTGCGCCGGGTGTTTGTATGGTCAAGCGCCCGGGCCGGTGCCGCCGCCAAGGCCCGGGCAAAGAAGCTCGAACGGGCCCGCGGCGATCTCGATCGCCTGGGGCGAGGACTCGGAGGCCGGTACTACCCGACCGAGAAAGAGGTCATTGAACGGGTCGCGGTTATCTCACGAGAGCGTCGGGTGAAGGGCTCGTTGAGAACGACCATCAGCACCGACCCAGTGACGGCCAAGCCCACCTTGGAGTGGCACTTCGACGAGGTAGCGCTTAGCGCCGAGGCCTCCACCGACGGATGGTATGCACTACTCACCAATCTTGACTCCAAGGTCAGCACTGCTGAGGTGTTCTACCGCTACAAGGGGCAAGAGGCACCTGAGAGGCGCTATCACAACTTCAAGGGTCCGATTGCCGTCGCGCCTATGTTTTTAAAGAACAATCGCCGTATCGAGGCACTTATCAGCGTCATCTGCCTAGCACTGCTCATCTTTAGCCTCGTCGAACGGGCAATACGTCTGGCTCTCAGTCCCGCGGTCAAGCTCGCCGGGCTGTGGGCAGGCCAGCCAGCCAAACCAACAGGTCGACCATCTTCACTGCCCTCGCACGTCTACGGCTAATACCAGCCAGCGCAACGAGTCCACCCGAGATCCCACGGCCACCTCCTCTACAAGCACAGCTCCTCGAACTCCTCGGCGTCGATCCCCGTAGGCCCCGATAAAGAGTGGCAGGTCATGGTAGTGGGAACAACAGTCCTGCATGTGCTGAAAGCCCGGGTACCCGGACCGGGCTAAGACAACGTCGATGTCCTCGCTCCAGTTTCCTTTCTGGAAGATGGAGATGCAGATCACTGATCACCCACGGAACTGGCAAAATGTTCAGTAATTCTCACAGGTCGCCACTCAAC
>DAHZQE010000422.1:0-5589 GCA_027409005.1 Ferrimicrobium sp.
CTGCGACGTTTGATGTGCCCATCTCAGATTCGAGTGTAAGTCGGCAGCATTTTGCCTCATCGACGACTCGGAGGCAGTTGACCTCCTGCTTGCGCCCTCGACGCTTGCTTCGCCTGCCTTGCGGGAACCGACATCAATCCGCCACAAAAGCAGTGCCTCCTCCGCCCGTTGAATCGTGGCATGCGCTTCCTGTCGTTCGATTAGTATAACCACCGACCCTGTCACCGAGGGGAGGTTTACCGCCTCCATCCCCTCTATCCTTCGGCTCCTACAGAGCGTCATCATTCTGCTTGCGCAGATCGATCGCTTTGCTGCCGACCCGCGCGACCTCTGCCCCAAGCCAGTTGAGGTAAGTGATGAAGCCGAACTTCTGTCCGCGCCCAGCACGGAATTGTTCTTTCGCTGCGTTGCGACGTTTCTCCAGCTCAGATATGATCACCCTGAAGACATCGCGAGCCATTTTCTTGCGCTGTGACATGGATCTGGCTGGAATGCTTGCTGAGCGGCTGATAGCCAAGGTTCGCTGCCCCTCGCCAAAGACGTCGAGGAAAGCACAGCAAAGATATGCGGCCGAGACACGATGTCTCTAATGCAAGACACATCATGCATTCAGGACGTTATCTTACATTCTATGATACAGCATCAGCCCTTCGCAACAGCGAGTGGCTTCACAGTAGTGGTGACATGACCAAAGGACTACAGTCTTCCAGTCTCCCTGCGCCGTGCCTGGGCGCTGTCGAACAGCCTCCCAGTCCCGGGCGTGCTCAGCCTCTTCAGTGGACTTGATGGCCGCCCTGAACCAGATGTCCCAGACACGCCGTTCGGTCGCAGATGATTCGCGCTTGCAGTCTTGCGCAAAGGGCTAGCTGGGTGACTATACACGCCCATGCTGCCTCCATCGCCTTTCTGGGGGCTCCGCTCACGCAGGCGCTCGTGATGTGGTTTCAGGGGCGAAGAAAAGTCCGGGCCAGCGGCACTGCTGGCGGTCAGTGGGCGGAAGTGTGAGGGCGTGAGGCCGTTCATTGGCGTGGTAGCCGATGGTGTGCGGCCGAGTGGCGCTGGCTGCTGTCGTGCGGGACCTTCTTGGGATGACGAGAGGTTGTAGGGGTCATATTGACTCGCATAATTCGGATTGGGGTTGGTGCGGAAGCCGCGGTTGACGATTGTTGTCGGCGTGTACACGTCCACTTCACGCGTACGTGTACTTTGAGGTGATGTTGGGCCTTCGCGCGTTTGGATTCCAACATCTCGCACTGGTCGATTTAAAGACGGGCGGACAAATTTAGTGTCGTATTCGTTCATGACCTCGCCATGTACGAGTGATACGTCCTTTGCTTGCTGGCTGAAAGACGTCTTGAGTAAGACGAGCTGCAGGGACAGTAACGCGGCAAAGCCAACCGCGCGCAGAACAGTGACAGATGGCCTCGGATCCATGGCCGCTGGTGGCAGCAAAGCGAAGTACAGCAGTACATGACCAGGCGAGAAGAGGGTGAAGACCGTCAAATTGAAAGGTTTCGGATCCCATACGCCGAGCTCCCAGACCTCTCTTTCGGCGTCCGGGTAGGCCCTGCCTGATGCAGTTGCGCTTGAGACGATACTCCGCAGATAGCGCAATGGTGAAGATGCCATGGGCGAGCTGTCGACCTTGACCCTGTAGGCTGAAGGCGTGGCCGGAGCAGTGTCGATCGGCTGCTCGAAGAGGCGGTAATTCCGCTTCCGAAAGAAGGTGAAGAATGCATTAAAGCAGCAAAGGAGCGTGAGGGAGTGAACTAGGAAGGTGGACTGCCATGGACGTCAGCATATGCACCATGGTCGGCGACTGGCTGTACACACAAACCAAGCAAGCCAGCCGCTGTCGGTGCGGCTGTCGACATCACCAAAGACATCATCGCTGCGCCGGGATTGTCCTGAACTGCTGGCACCTCTTGCTAATACGAAAGCAAAGTTCAATCCCAGTCCAATCGGCGTCGCCCATGCCTTCAGCAAGTCGTCATACGCATCATCGTTGATCTCCTCTGCAAGCCAAAGCAGGAAGTCGTATGGGTCGAGGTAGGCTTTGACGCGTTCGGAGAGTGGTGTTCGGCGAATGAGGCGCGGCATGGCGGGGGATAGGGTCCAATTACAAGGCTACGCTGAGAAGGGTATGTAGCAGTGGCAGAGGACCACACTGCCTGCAATCATGCTGGCGGCGACAAACGCAGTCGCAAGTAAAGGCGCAACTTCACCTTCTGAGTTGACATGGGAGGTTCCGGCTATGGATGGTGCATGACTCGCGCCC
The DNA here is from genome assembly GCA_027409005.1 of Ferrimicrobium sp. Lineage (GTDB taxonomy): Bacteria > Actinomycetota > Acidimicrobiia > Acidimicrobiales > Acidimicrobiaceae > Ferrimicrobium. The sequence continues at coordinate 2,279 of DAHZQE010000422.1, forward strand.
TAGCTATGACCGCAGGGAAGATTCATCTCAAGACTCGCGACTTCTTTGCGGAGACCAAGCTTTTCCATGGATGGGGAATTACATGAAGCTAGGCATCAAGCAGGTCACCAACTCCAGCCCACTCACAATAGCGATGGATTGACCGCTCCCTACGTTGCCCTCCTCCAAAGATTCGAGTGGAACCGAGGCTCTATGTCACGTGAGGGCGCGCTTCTGTCGCGTCCATCCTCTCCCTCCTTGCTCATTGCACTCTTTGATCTCATCACTTTCAGCGCTACACTCGGGACGCCGTTCTTCAAGGTCACAACATACTGCAGGTTCCGCCGCAATGCAGGCTGACGGGACATGACCAAGATTCTGCACAACATCATCAAGCAACTCCCGCAGAAAGACGTTCTGTCCGGCTTGTCTGATGTATAAGACACAGGCCGCCGTTGAGTCGGACCATGTCCTGCGGAACGTGCTTCCGTGACGTCTGGTAAGATTTCGAGGAGAGGGAGCGAGGAGGACGCGCGCGAGCGGCTTGCTCGAAGTGCCAGGCCTCCTGCGCAGTACAAAGCGAGGAAGCTGGTCAGAGCTGCGAGCTACCTACCGCTCGCAAAACAACCGATGCCTCCTCACAAACCCCCTCACGGCCGCCCCATCTCCTCAAGCACCGTCCTCACGTTCTCAACCTCATGCGCAAATCGCCCCAAGAACAAGCCATCCACCCCGTCCTTCAACTTCTCAAACACCCCCGGCCCCGCACTCCCTCCATACAAAATCCTACACCTCCCGGTCCTTGCAGTCTTCCTCACCATCTCTCTCAACGCCTGGGTAACCGCTACCACATGGTCCGCCCCCGCCGGCTCCGCCGCCCCGATCGCCCACACGGGCTCGTAGGCCAGGATCACATCGTCCTCCGACCTGACTTGCGACAGAGCAGCTTTGATCTGGGGCTCGCATTCCTGCACCGCCATACCCACCGCGGAAGAAGGGGAGACATCGGAGGGTTTCGTTTTCTCGCCTATGCAGATTAGGGGAATCATGCCGTTCATTACGATCGCCGCCGCCTTATTCGCCACATCCTTGTCCGTCTCCCCGAAGATTCTCCGTCGCTCCGCGTGTCCGATCTCCACGATCTTCACGCCTGCTTGGGAGAGGGTGCGGGGAGATACTTCGCCGGTGTAGGCTCCAGCGGTATCGTAGAAGCAGTCTTGAGCTCCTAGTTGGATGGAGGTGTCCTTGAGGATTTCGTGGCAGCTTGTGAGGGAGACAAAGTCCGGGATGAGGAAGAGGTCGACATTGTTCTGGTCGGCGAGCGGGGCGAGGGTGGCAAGGCCGGTGGTGTAGCGGAGGGTGGTGGGGAGGTCGAAGTACATTTTGAGCGAGGTGCCGACGATGCGCTTTTCGCGCGAGGGAGGGGGAATGGGAGGCATGATTATACTTGTGATGGTGGGAGAGCGTGGGTTGGAAGAGAACGTGAGATCACAAAATCGTTTGGATCTGTTTCTGTGGATAGTTATCTGATTTGATATTTGATATTTGGTGTTTGATGTCGCTGCCTACGCATGCCGGAACTGCCCAAAGCGGGAAGCCCTCGCCCTGTCGGAGAGGCAGTCCGCGATCGCCGACGCCAAGGTGGGGTTGGCGTTCTAAGCGAGTGTGGGGTGCAGCAGTTGGCAAAATGTTGGCCGTGGAGACTTCGCTTTCATCAACGAATGCGAGACAATACTAAGCAAACCTTCTCTCGCCTGCACCGCCCACTTCCTCGCCACGACAAAGACGCCGACGCAATCAGACAATCATGTCTACTCTTCTGTGCTAGGGACGCTGGGTGAACATGACGCTGTACGGAGGCATTGAGCTTTGCGATTACAAGAGATACTCAGAGGAGGTCTGAGTACTGATTGCTCAATACGAGTGAAGAGCCTCCACGTCTGTCCAGACTGTAGATAAAGAGAGAGAGAAAGAGAGAGAGAAACAGATAGAGAGGTGAGTCGGACGGCGTGTGGCAGGCTCGTGTAAGCGGAAGGCGCGACTCGCAGGGTTGAGCTGGATGTGTGCTGATCGCTCCTTCCTCCCCAGACGACATTCACCGCAGCCCCGATCAGACCCCACTTCAGGCTATCCAATTGACCAACAAACACAACAACATCAACCATGCACATCACGAAAAAGCTGGCGGCGGCCCACGCCAAGGGCACGCCGACCTACTCCTTCGAATACTTCCCACCCAAGACAGCACAGGGAGTACAGAATCTATACGACCGCATGGACCGCATGCATTCGTTCGGTCCAGCCTTCATTGATATCACCTGGGGTGCGGGCGGCCGTATGAGCAACCTCACCTGCGAAATGGTCAAGGTGGCCCAGTCCGCGTACGGTCTAGAGACTTGTATGCATCTCACTTGCACCGACATGGGCAGGGAAAAAGTCGACAAGGCGCTAGACGAATGCTACAAAGCCGGATGCACCAACATCTTGGCATTGCGAGGGGATCCGCCGAGAGAGGCGGAGAAGTGGGAGCAGACGGATGGGACGGCGTTTAGATATGCGAAGGATCTGGTCAAGTACATTAAGCGAAAGTACGGCGATCACTTTGACATCGGCGTGGCGGGCTATCCTGAAGGCTGCGATGAGGAGACTGATGCCAAAGCGCACATTCCTTACCTGAAGGAGAAAATTGACGCGGGCGGCACATTTATCGTCACGCAGATGGCATACAACGCTGACATCTTCATCGACTGGGTGAAGAAGGTGCGAGCTGCTGGAATCCCGGAAAGCGTACCGATATTACCTGGCATCATGCCAATCCAGACCTACGACAGCTTCATGCGGCGATGCAATTGGACCAAATGCGACGTCCCAAAAGACTGGCTAGAAAAGCTTGAGCCGGTCAAGGCAGACGATGCAGCCGTCCGCGAGGTCGGCAAAGGGTTGGTCGCCGATTTCTGCCGCCGACTACTAGACGCCGGCGTAACAATGCACCTCCACTTCTACACCATGAACCTCGCAGCCTCCACCCGCCTTGTCCTGGACGACCTCGCCATGACCCCCGCGGTCGACAGCCACAACCCCGACCTCAAACACCTCCCGAATCAACCTCCTACTCTCCGTTCCCTCCTCATAACACTTACTCCACTCCAGCCCCAAATGATAGAACTCGTCCCTCCACGCCAAAAAACTCACCGTCTCCACAATCGTCGGCTGCACAATTTCCTTTCCTGGAAAAACACCCCATGTCACGGCATTGGGACCCGTGTCGGTGTCTTCTGTACAATTGGACAGCAATTCGCCGGAGGAATTGACGGCGTAGTAGGTTATATCTT
>DAHZQE010000449.1:0-5319 GCA_027409005.1 Ferrimicrobium sp.
GGGTCCGGCACCAGTCACCGGGTTACAGCCGGGCAATTTAGTCAAGTTGCCAGTAACTTCTTCGTTGACCGATGGCGGCAGCTGGCAAGCCTGACATTCCGCATCGGAGTAGAGGTCGGAGAAGACGGGGCAGTCTTCCAGAGTCCCGCTGTCGCTCGTGCATACCTTGATCGCTTCGCCCAGCGCCGTGACGTTCCATCCGTTGATGAAGTCGCCATGGAACCCAAAGCCAGTGCGGTCGCCCTGCGCAAAGACGAACGGGTGCTTGTTGGGGTTCCACCAGCGATCGGCGAAGTCGTTGGTCTGGTAGATCACTTCGAAGAAGATCGAGACGAGGTGGACGGGATGAGTGTCAGGGCACTTGCCAGTGTTGTAATCGCCGATGGGATATGCCATATGCGAGCTATGGTCGGCGGTGTCATTGTGAATGCCGTCCCAGCACGAGGGAAAATAGACCTGGGCACGGAGACCGTCGGGGCAGTTGTAGTTCGGCATGTACTCGGTCTGGGGGTGGCTGCCACCGGAGTAGTCAAGGCAGACGAAGCTCACGGCTTGACCAGGTGCTGCCTGGGCATCTGAGCCCCATCGCTTGAAAGGGTCGCCAGCAATGAAACGGATGCCTGCGGGAAATGGGTGTATAACGTCACTGCTGTTCTGCGGGTCTGGACGTGGGAGATAGTAGACGGTCATGCCGCCCGTGACTCCATTGCCCTCGCCGGCCTGCGGAACGTCCACAAATTGAGTGTAGTCCTCATTCGTCCAGTAGAGCTTAGGCGTCCAATAGGCGGATAGATCCTGCTTGACAGGGCAAGAGGAGCAGGCAGATTCGCGAAGCTGCTCGTAAGAAGTCTCGAACCCAAATCCGCTGGCACCGGAGACGGTGTGGACATGAGGAGAGACGACACCGGGAAAGACCAAAGGATCAATGCGTTCAAGGGTAAGGCGCCCAGGACATGGCATGCGCCAGAAAGCTGACGCAGGGGCCAAAAGCGCAGCGATGACAGCAAGCGCTGTTGAGACAATGGTGCATCGCTGCATTGTTGCGGCGTGTGAAGCTGTTCAATGGGCTCCCTGGTGCCGTTGCCGGTCAATTGCTGTCAAAGCAAAGCCGAATAAAGAATGAATGGCCGATCGCAAGCAATTCAAAAGAGTGTGGGAGCAGGTCGCTGACCTGAAGCGCACCGCGCAAATAGAAAACCAAATGTGAGGCTCAACGACGAGGGAACGAAGAGCAAGTGACGAGATAACAGACTTGTACTTACTGCTCAAGAGTTACGTTTTCGGTAGCTTTGATATGCGGGCCGTTCAGGACGAAGCGCAATCTCGGCTGATGCACACGAGTGGAAACCGGGTAAGCAGGGGCGGCAGCGCTAGACGCAGCCTTGCCTGCACCTCCGAGCCAAAATACGAACGCTTTGGGCGACAATGTGTGCGATGTGACGACTCATGGTTGGCCGGGACTTGACGGTGATTCGTGATGTCGTGATTGATGGCGGTAATTGTGAGTGCTCGTCTCAGGCCCAGACGACGCCCGCTTGCAGGTGAGTCTGCCGAGGGTGCATTCAAATCCACGAACAACTCACACAGCGCCGTGGTGGTCCGAGACAGTAAGTCCGCGGCCGATCTGCGGAAAGGCTTAAGTCGAGAGGCTCGATCAGTCGAAGGAACCGGTGGCGCTGTTATGGAAGGGTCGGCGGTGGGTGCTGGGGCAGATCCTGTTGATCAAGACGTGACCGCCACGTGAAACCAGACCGCTGCGCTTATGCAGGCAACGCCGATAGCACAGGACTATCAAGACTCCATCATTTGATCATGTACGGTCCAGTATGCTCTGTTCGTGAATGAGTGTGGTTGGGAGGAGTCGATGATGCTCGAGTGCCCGGCGCTTCAAGCCGCGTGAGTCCCGGCCTCTCGGGACATCCATACCTGGTATAGTATGGGCCGGCGGCTCGTGGGACGGCCGCGTGCTTATCTGCAAAAGCGCCGCCTCCCTCCCGATCCAGATCTGGTACGCATCGCCCAAAAGAGCGTTGCAAGGGGGGAAGGCGTGAGGTGGCATCTTGGGTGTGTCTAGAGCAGGCAGGAGCGTTTCAGGATGGAGCAGTGGACCGTGCTTTTAATCCCGCGCTCCAACCTCACCCGTTCAACTCCAGCCTCGTCCTGGACGTGGACAAACGGTCCTACAATTTTCCATGTCTTGGAGGCAAGCTCTGTTTTGGCAAGCTCTCGCGCACTCCGCTATCTGTTGCATTACACGGTGAGCGCGCCTGCAAACGGTGGAACTGCTTGCCCGCTGGACCCATGCAGGAGAAGCGGACCTGAAACGAGCCCGCAGCTTTGGAGGGGCGGCGGCTAGCCCTCTCGGCCCCTCCGCCCGCCACAGGTGGTGATCTTGTGGATCTGCGTCTCAAGAAAGGAATCAAGCAGAATGTGTCCTCGCCGCCGGCCTGAGCCTGACTCGAGGAGTCGGCGCTGGTGAGGGGATGCAACTGTCATAGGACCCAGTACATCGAAATCTCTCGGGCGGATTTTCTTCGGAGTCCTGGCAGAGAAACTGCACATCCCACCTCTCGTTGCAAGGATGGCAGACCTTTGGGATTACTCTTGGGTTTGGACGTTGGATTTGGGGGTGCAGCCTCACCGGGCTTGGGGCGAGAGTGACGGACGGCATCCCCGTCGTTGGCGCTTCTAAAAGTTCAGCGCGTGGAATGCATCTGCTTAAGCGCCCGTCTACGACAATCCCAGTCGCACCGGAACACCGATGAATCGTGTCGTTTGCTGAAGCCAGCGCGGCCGTGGTAAGTTCACGCCCATCACCTTCACTGTTCCTACGTGTTCCCCGAGACCCTTTTCTTTCGCATTGAGCGACCGCCTGCGATGAGGCAGCGTCCGGGCAGGGTTCCGCAGCCAGCATCATCACCAGCATCGTCAAATCTGGCGAGGTGGACGATGTTCTGCCTTGTGGTGGCTGCGGCGGCTCTACCCACTGCGACCGCAGTGCCCCAGAATGGGAGATTGGAACCCGCCTGGAGCCTCTCAAAGGACAGTCAGAGCGATCGGGATACGGATGCGACAGCCTTCCGCACGAATGACACGATTTTTTCGACCCAGCGGCCGATCCTATCAAGTATCTTGAGGCCATTCGCCAATGGCAGTCTACACTATGGCAGTACGACATTGTCTAATAACCCTCAGTGGATCACGGTTGCCCCCTTGGGCAATTACACCTGGGCATGGGAGCTCGGCGACGGCATGGCTCCGAGCGCAAGCAGACAGACTTGCTCATATGCAGATGCAGAGTGCACCAAGACCTGCGGGCCAGGGCATGATTCCTGCTACGATATGTGGCAGTCTTGGTCGATTACGGACGTCGCCTGGTCGTCGAAGACATATGCCTCCATTGTGCATGAGACGATCACCGAATCATTCTACTCCTTCAAAACAACCTCGTGGCTTGGAGGTCAATACTACTATATGCTCAACAATGGTACGCCGACTTCACGGTCGGTAGTCACATCTCCGCCATACACATTATCCTACTTTTCGGATAGCGTTGCACTAGACGTCAGGAAGCCTCCTCCCACTTGCACCTGGACTTCTTGTACGATTGAGCGAAAGATCGAAGACTGCTCACCGTGCGAAGTCCAAGGCGGGACAGTTGACTTGCTTTACTGGCAAGATCTGGCCACTACAACACTGAAAACGCAGAGCGAATGGCGCGCCAGCGGATCACGTTCGATCACAGCGATCTACAAGAACATCACCTTGACCTCGCCGACGGTCTACATTGAGTTTCAAACCGCGTACGCCATCAATGCTTGCGGCACCACCGTAGGCAAGCCCCATCCCGGAGCCATTCTTGCACTGGATCCAAAATCCCTCAAGTCCGTCTTGGGAAATTATGATCGCTATGAAGTCACCTTGTCTGGGTCATCGACTTCTACGGGCTACATGTGGTCATATTTCAACTTTCGAGATCTTAGTGGATTTGTGCCGCCCTCCGCATATGCCGCTCAACCCAGCTGCATAGTTGATGGCTGCTATACCATCTATAATGACGAGTACCGTCCTGTTCTCGTGGTGCCATCGGAGATCCGTGCTCTAGACCCCGCTTGGAAGACATGTGGACTGGACTGGCAAGGCCTTTGGGATCCGCCGAAGACGCTCAAGCCTGCTGCTAACATAGATTCGATAACGACGCCATCTTCTGCACCTTCAACCACGCCCGCGTCGCCACAGCCAAGTATTACCAGTGTCGCAAGCCAGACTGCTGGTCCAGAGACGTCAACGACATCAGTAGCTGATCCAACAGCGATGGGTACAATACAATCAGGAGATCATTTTGCAACCACGACCACGGGTTCAGTGCTTGTCGCTTTTTCAACGAGCACTTTCAGCGAAGATACCTTGCAGGTCTCTGCCTCCAACGATGGAGCTAGCAGCGACAGTCAAAGTAACCCTCCAGCAACCTCCACTGCTCCAGGTTCGGTGACAGCGCGAGTCTCACAGGTTTCGAGTCGGCCCAAGTCCAGTATTTCAGATCCGACAGGTTACACGGCTGACGCATCCTCGAAAAGTATAGGGGATGCTATAGGTGGCGACCCGGTGATTTCCGCCATACTGAGCGGAATCCGAGCAGCTGGTCCAGCTAGCGCCGATCAGAGTACCGCTACACATGGTTTCAACTCTGACACAGCTCCTATTACGAGCCAGCCTTCCCCGAGCAATGCTTACCAAGGGCTCAGTGAAGCGCTTGGCACTGCAACTTCCACGTCGCAGAGGGAGGCTTCATTGCCGCAGAGCATTACATTGCCGAAAATTGCATCACCATCAGCGACTGCTGACAAGACCGCCTCAACCGCGTCCCCTGGCGATATGGCTCAGGCATCTGGAAGCGAATTCACTGCGATCTCATCTTTCGACCTTTCAAAGCTTATCAGTGCGCCAGCGTTATCTTACAGGCCTGCCTCAGTCTCGGGCTTCAATATTCTCGATTCCACCCCCTCCTCCGCTGGCGAACAAGCTTCGATACCGCACTTCGCCGCAATCGTGTCTATTGGCTCTGAGACGCTCACAGCGGCCCCGTGGCATGCAACCGGTAGTGCGACAGACGCTGGTCTTACGATGGATAATCAGACTCTAACTGCAGGAGGGCGCATTTTGACGTCCGATGGACACACTTTCAGCGCAGAGGAGACCGGCCTGGTGTTTGATGGAAATCTACTGCCGTTTACGGAGATATTTAGCTCATCGCCATCAAAGTCCATGTCAGCGATTGAGTCGGGTGCAGACGGCACGCATCTTACCGTAGGTGATCTC
>DAHZQE010000454.1:0-4404 GCA_027409005.1 Ferrimicrobium sp.
ACACTATACAAGTTGGCGGCTTTGACACGACGGTGGGATACTCGAGAAATGCTGGCAAGCCTGCCCTTGCGGACGGAGCTGTAGTGCGTCTACTCAAGGACGCCGGAGCTGTTCCCTTCGTCAAGACCGCGTTGCCCATCACTCTCCTCAGCTTTGAAAGCACGAACGATGTCTGGGGCCGCTGTGCGAACCCGCACAACACTAAGTACTCCCCAGGGGGCAGCACTGGCGGCGAAGGCGCACTCCTCGCTTTTGGCGGCAGCAGGATAGGCATTGGCTCTGACGTGGCAGGCTCTGTACGTGCTCCAGCCCACTATTCCGGCTGCTACAGTCTCCGTTGCAGCACTGGGCGCTGGCCCAAACTCGGCGTCAGCACCTCCATGCTTGGACAAGAAGGAATTCCCTCCGTCTTCTCCCCTATGGCAAGAACGCTCATGGATCTCACATATTTTTCCCGGTCGATAATCCAGATGCAACCTTGGAAATACGATCACTCCGTCCACCCCATTCCCTGGCGCTCCGAAGTCGAACATTCGACTCTTGACAAGAAAGTGCTAAAATTTGGGGTAATGCGCACCGATACCGTTGTCGACCCTTCACCAGCCTGTGCCCGTGCACTCGAATCCGCTGCCTCCGCCTTGCGAGACGCAGGCCACGAAGTCTTCGATGTCTCACCACCGAACCCCTACGAAGCCCTCGTAATCGCCAGCAACCTGCTCAACGCCGACGGCACCAGGACTTTCCGCTCCTTCTTCCACACCGGCGAGACGGACGATGCGGGGGCCAAGGAGTTCGGGCGATACATGCGTCTCCCGCGTTTCATTAAGTGGTTCTACTGGGCGTACGTCAAGTACATCAAGCGCGACGAGATATGGGCTGGACTACTTGCGCATTGGCATGAGAAGAGTGCATTTGAGAATTGGCAATGGGTTGCTAAACGCGAAGCCTACCGCGCCAAATTCCACGAATGGTGGAACGAATTCGGCGACAAGGGCGATGGGATGGACTTCTTGCTCACGCCTCCGAATGCTTGTCCGGCTGTGCCGCACGGTGGTATGTCTGCAGCGGCCGCGGCGTGCGGATATACGTTCTTGTTCAATTTGCTGGACTACAGTGCGGGTATTGTGCCGGTCACGCATGTGGATGCGGCTAAAGATGCTCTGCCCAAGACGCTGAATCTGAGGAAGATGAACGGAGTGGCGCAGGGAGCGTACAGCCAGTACGATGCGGTGGATATGCATGGGCTGCCAGTCGCGATTCAGCTGGTGGGCAGGAGGTTGGAGGAGGAGAAGGTGCTGGCCGGGATGCAAAGACTGGAGGATGCACTGGAGAGTAAGGGGGAGAGGTATGAGTTGCTTAAGGTGCCGGAGGTGTGAGCTAAGCAAGTATGTTTCGGGGTATCTTTACTATGAGATCCATGAGCTGGCTCGGCATGCTCGGAATTCCTACTCCCACCACCGCAATCCCGCCCACTTCTTCGATCCTCCTTCGTTGGGCTGCCCATGCAGGTCCTGGTCATGCCCAAAGAATCTCCTCGCTTCCGTCATCAATCTCCTTGGCACGCCCAACCTGACCGGCGTACCCTCCTCGGCATACAGGTCCATGACCTCCTTGATCACTCCACTCCTCACCACTGGCACTTTGCCAATGAAGCACCGGAAGGAGAAAGCTTCCAGTTCCTTGAGTACTTCCTCTGCATCTTCGCCGAATGTCTGGTGGCCGCATGACACCTTGACCCTTGGCGGCTCCTCTGAGACGTCGACCCAATCCTCCTCAAGCACAAAGCCTTCTTCATGCTGCTTCGCTAGCCGCTTATTCTCACCCTTCACGAACACGGCAAGTTTCTGCATACTAAATACCCATTCCACTAGATTCCCTTCCGAAGTGAACAGAATTGGCATCCCATCATCTCCGATCCTATAAAAGCTGTCTCCAACGTACAGATGGCTCTCGCTATGGTCGTACCAAGCAAGAGAATCAGGAGTGTGGCCCGGCGTCTGGATGAATGTAACATTCAGGTCCTTCCGGTGCTCAAAGGATTCAACGTAGTCGGTCACGGTGTACGAGGGTGCAGATCGACCTACGAGGTCAAACAAGCCGTGGTGGTAGAAGTCTGATTCGATGAAGTGCCGGCCGGCGGCCGAAGAGATGATATGGGTCGAGGGGGAGAGGAATTGGGGGATGCCGAGAGTGTGATCATAATGGCAATGCGATGTGATGATGGTGTAGGCCGATTGACCTTTCCCAACGGGGTTGAGAGGTTGGTCGTTGTTGGCAGGAATGTTGCAGTGCTCAAGGTATTGTCTTAGTCGTGTACGGAGCTTGGGATCTGGTTTGCCGGAGGCGTTGGCGGCTGTATCGGCTCCAGTGTCAGTGATGACTATCATCCGTGCATCTGGGACGAGCTTGACGTAGATAAGTGGATGCTCTTTGTAGGCATCGTTTCGCTCGCAGATGACGAAGGTGGACTTATTCAATGTCGTTGTCGTGAAGTTCTTGGCGATCGCCTCCAGCTGGGCCGCTCTCGAAAAGGTCTGACCCGAGTCCCGCAGCTTAGAGGGAGGGAATGTTACATCTTTCGGGCGTTTCTGCTCGTCATGTGCTACAAATTGATCGCGAGACTCGTCAGGCTCGTGGGGAGCCCATCTTGGAATCATCCTTCCGCTCTCCCAGTCGTATGTCCAGTCCCGGGGGCGCCTTTCCGGGTCGTGACGCCCACCGTTTCTGCTGTCATCGGACATTGCTTGCGATTCTTGGGTGATATCCCTCTCACAACTCCGCTGTCTGGAGCGATGCATTGCCTGGGGAGATCGTCAGCCTCGAGACGAGAGTTCTGCCTCAGGCCACCATGCGTCAGAGCTCATGCGCGGAGCTCAGAGCTCGCCGAGCTTTCTGGAAACAGAACGAAACCATCAAACGAACGAGTGTCAGCTCACGCTCTTTGCATGACAAGACTTCCTTGCTCCTTCATCCATACACCGTTACAACACCGACCCGCAGACTATCGTGACCTACACTAACCATGGCGGACGCTTTGAAAGCTGAGGGAAATAAACTATTCGCAGCGAAGGACTTCAACGGAGCAGTGTAAGATCCGTCGATATGACTTGCGTCGATACTCATACTGATGTGTTCTGTAGAGAGAAGTTCTCTGAAGCGATCAACATCGAACCACAGAATCACGTGCTCTACTCGAATCGATCCGGCGCCTACGCATCGCTCAAGCAATTCGACAAGGCGTTAGAGGATGCAAACAAGACCACCGAACTCAAGCCTGACTGGGCGAAGGGATGGGGCAGGAAGGGCGCGGCTATGCACGGCGTTGGCGATCTCGTCGGATCGGTAGAAGCGTACGAAGAGGCACTCAAGCTGGATCCGGCAAATGCACAAGCCAAGTCCGGTTTGGAGTCGGTACGGAGAGCGATCGATGCAGAGGCACGGGCTGATGGGCTGGCCGGTGACCCCAGCGGTGGTCTCGGAAGCATGTTCAACGACCCTCAACTCATCCAGAAGCTCGCCAAGAACCCGAAGACTGCGCCCTATCTTGCCGACCCACAGTTCATGGCTAAGCTCCAGAATCTGAAGAACAACCCACAGGCGATGAACCAGGACATGCTGAGCGATCCGCGGTTCTTGCAGGTCATGGGCGTGATGCTGGGAGTGGACATGACGATGGCGGAGACGGACGATGCCGAGAAGGCTGCGGCGGAGATGCGCGCAAAGAACGCGGCGGAGGAAGACATGCCGATGCCTGATGCTAGGCCATCACAGCCAGGGAAGGAGCCAGCGCCCGAACCGGAACCTGAGCCAGAGGACGAAGAGTCGATAGCAGCGAAGAGGGCTAAGGAAGAGGCGGATAAGGAGAAGGCAGAGGGCACAGCAGCATATAAGAAGCGTGATTTCGACACCGCCATTGCACACTACACCAAAGCTTGGGAGATTCACAAAGACATCACCTACCTCACCAACCGCTCAGCCGCCAACTTTGAAAAGGGCGACTATGATGCCTGCATTGCCGACTGCCAACAAGCCATCGACCACGGCCGCGAAGTCCTCGCCGACTTCAAGCTCATCGCCAAAGCCTTCGGCCGCATGGGCAGCGCCTACGAGAAGAAAGGCGACCTCGCCAATGCCGTCGAATACTACCAACGCTCCCTGACCGAACACCGCACCCCCGAGATCCTCAACAAACTCCGCGCAGCCGAGAAAGCCAAAGCCAAGGCAGAAAAAGAATCCTACATCGACCCCGCCAAAGCCGAAGAAGCACGTGAACTTGGCAACCAGAAATTCAAAGACGCCGACTGGCCTGGCGCCGTCGAAGCCTACAGTGAAATGATAAAGCGCGCTCCTGACGACCCTCGCGGCTACTCCAACCGCGCCGCCTGTCTGATTAAACTCCTCACG
>DAHZQE010000457.1:0-5542 GCA_027409005.1 Ferrimicrobium sp.
TGGTCCGAGCTTGGAGAAATATCAAACCAAACCACCTGCAGAAAGCATCATCACAGCTTCCGATCAAAATTTTGCCAGGATCAAGGCGTGGCGAACCTTTCGAGACGACCTTCAGTGTTCTATTCAATGATATAGGTCCCATCGCATTGGCATGTTCTGGCGACTCCGAAAGATATGGAGCGCACGCGCCCCATCGACTGCCGCATAGAGAACCCCAGCACTGCAGTGACAAAGAGTCTTTGATGAAAGCCATGAAGAACTTCGTTGCAATGAGCACATCCCTTAAAAATTTCCACGTCGGCAACGTCACTGCGTGGAAAGTAGATTGTTCGGGCACGGCGAAGAAGGTCGAATTGAGGTTATTATCTCCTGCACTGTTGGGCATCAGAAGTGGATTCAGCGCATAAGCGTTTCCCGCCTGAAAGCAAATCTCCAGACAGGCATCAAAGGCCGGTTTCGTGTCTGCAGTGACATTGCCATAGGTCCCAGTCTGGTAACCATGCGGTTTGATGTTCCCATCCAGCACCATCTTCTCCACTCGAGCAGGGAACATGGCCGCAACGCAGCTCCCCAAGACCGTGCTATAGTTTCAGCCAAAGCAGCAAAACAATGCAGCAAAACAAACTGTCCTCGTTCAGAGCATCGACGATGTCCATCATCTCTCGTCCTACGAAAGCGGTGCCGATGAACTGTCGGTCTCTTTCGTCTGGGCGTAGCAAGTCTCGGCAACTTCGCCAGCTAGGCCCCAGGCACCATTAAGAAAGCCTTCGTAAGGCTGGTAAATGCCAGCTGTCCAAGGTCTCGCTTCGTGCTGGTCGGGTCCGATGGCAACCCGGCGCTAATATTTCATGAGAATGGCAGGGTATAGCCCGCGCTCCAGGGATCTCACGATATTAGATCCCACTGTGCGCCGACCACATCGTGAGCGCGCTTCGCCAACAATGGCCGGTTCTCCGATCCAGTGCCTCCCGGTCCACCAGAATTGATCATCACAATGCCTTGAGAAGGTGGCTGCGTTGCATTGACACAGAAGAGATCGATTTCGAGCGTATCGGCAGCCTTGTTATTGTGATCGAAGGGAACGGTGAGATTGGCACAATTGAAGGTCGCGATGTCTGTAATCCTGAATACCGTTCCGATGAAGGCGTTCAGGTCCGGGCAAAGTGCGCAGGGAATCGAAGCCGAGGCTTTGGCCGCGGCCATTGCGGCGACGAGGTTGAGTTAGGAGCGTGGGATTTCGGTGTACGCGTAGTGATCAGCAGAAGTAATGGTACCGGCAAGTCAAAGGCCAGTGGTTGTTTAATCGGATCCTACCTCTCATATATACTGCTGCCAAGTCTGTTGCCCACTCAAGCCAAGATGAATACGGCCACGCAAGGCAGTCGGCTCCGCGGATTAGTGGCCCCCAGAGTAATCGATTCTATCAAATGAGTCCATCCTCACGGGGGAGCATTATGCCGTAGGATCATCACTTCTCCAAAACGCGAAACCGCTGAGGAAGAAATTTGTATGGCGAATCTTGTGCCAAGCATGGCGGCGCTTGCACCAAATCGTAGCAGGCAATATGCAGCGCTGCCAAGCCTTCAGTCTCGCGCTGGACTTTGTGCGTCTGCACCATGATCAAGGATCTTGGGCCCATCCTGCCTGCTCACGCTCTTTCGAATGGACGCGAGGCTCAAGCAATTTCGGGAGCTGACGTTCGACCGAGGCGTGGGAGCATGGCTCGTGTGGAAAGGGATGTGTCAACGTCGTAGTGATGCCGTGGAGAGACTGATCGTCCACAGTTCCTGAGGATGATATGCACAAGAAGTAGAGATGTCACCTATGCGTCAGGTTTTTTCCCGCCCTTACCATGGTCGCAGCATCGGCACCTGAACCCCTTCCAGCAACACCCCCGCAAAACCCTCTCCAAACGCTAACGCTTTCTCCTCCTCACTCAATCCTTCCTCCTCCATTACTTCCTGCAACGTCTTACCATTCCCCAGCCGCTGCCTTGACGTACCCATCCCAGATTTGTGCCATTGCATATCTAGCTCAAAGGCGCGCTCGAGCATATCGGCGACGGGGACGGCGGAACGGCGCTGTGTGTATACGTCTGTATTGAGGAGTGAGAGGAGGTGGAAAGTGCGGCTTTTGTGAGCTGCATCTTGGCCTCGAGAGCCAAGAGGATCGGTGTGGCGGGGTTGTGCGCAGAGGATGAGAAGGTCTTGTTGGCTCATGAACGTGGAGACATCTTTTTGGCTCTTGGTTGCGGCGTCGGAAGCAGAGGGTTCCTCGACTTCATGTACGGAGAAGGTGGCGAAATTCGAAGGCTCAATGGTCTCTTCTCGGTCGTCGTTCGCATGGCTGGCAGCAATCTCGCCGCCTGAAGCACCAGCGATTGCGTATCCCACTTCAGAATCCTTCCACATGTACTTTCTCCGGTGCTCTCTTACACCCAAGACGAACTTGCCGGCGAAAGCAAAGAACACCTCTCCCCTTCTCGACCTCTTTCCCTCCGGAGCTTGCGCAAGACCACCACGTCGTCGACCCCCCTTCGTCCGCTGCTCAGCTTTCACAGCAGCCCTTTCAGGCCCCTCTCTTGCCCCGTGAGGTGGCCAGTAACCCAACAGGGACATCCTGATCCTCTCCCGAGCGTGATCCCGCACCAAGCCCAGAGCACACGAATACCGCCAGATGACTCTCAGCATGTTCAAACACTGTTTTCGCCATGCAAGGCAAAAGAGAATGTGGTAACTCGCATCATCCAACCTGATCGGGTTTTGTAGCCGAGTCAGGCCGGGCGAGAAATGTTGGAGAAGCTGGACAGCGAACTTGGCATCGCGCGCGCGGTAAGCGGCTGTTAAGAGCGTATTGACCGCCGCCGTCTCAACTGTGCGTGCAGATGTGTCCAGCGCTTGTACAACTTTCAACGCATCTGACGTTCGGCCGTGGTTGAGCAAGATCCGGACCATGAGGTTTACGCTCCCTGGACTGAGCCAAGGTCTGGTACTTCTCGCCATCTGTCGAATATCGATTGGCTTAAGCAGCTCGGTAGCATAAGCAACATCGTACTGCTTCAGAAAGTCATCAATATCTTTGCCCTCGCTGTTTCGGATCCATAGCTCCAAGAAGCGCTCCAGGTGGTTGCGCGCGACTCGCTGCAACGCTAGAGGATTACGCAGTACGCCTAGCTTTTCCATTACACGGCGAGCTTCGGTCGACCAAGTGGTAGATGCGTAATGGTGACAAAGCACTTCGTGAAAGGTGGCCCATGTCAGCCAAGAAGGCTTCAAGTTTCGCTGGAGTAATTGTCCCAGATATCGCCGATAATTGAGCCAGTGACCCTTTGAAGCAGAGTGCTGTAGCAAAATGTTGACGTTGCGCGTCTGTAACACGTAGCTTGGGATTGATTTCAGCCTCTCGAGAAGCCCGTTCACGGCTTTGTAGTCGCCGCACTTCGAGAAAAAGCTCAGCGCGGTATCCACGGCCTCCGGACTGATGGATAGGGCGGCGGCGGGATCATTGAAGCATGCAAGGATTTGCGCGACGGCCGTGGCCCGCGGAAGCTTGCGATTGAGGGACTTGATGTTGCGCGGAAGCCGGCATTGTGCGACCAAGTGCGCAATACGGTTCGCGAAGGAGACGGCAGTCCACTCTGGAGGTCCTTCGTCGGGTAGTAGATCAGGAGGACGATGCGTCCAGACCGACCTGATGGGTATAGGCGAAGTCTTATCATCTCCATCACCGGGCCCTCCCGCTGCCATGCCATTAATGGTGGCATCTCTGTCATCCAGGTACACTTCGTGATTCGCCTCACCAGTGGGGAGCGGCGTTTCCAGCAGTCTGGTGGAGTTGGGCTTCGCAGATTGGCTTCTAACCTGCCGCTTGACATCATACTCTTCAAGCATTCGACTTCTCGCACTGCCTGATGATGAGACAACCTGCACCAGATCGTGCAAAAGTTTGAACGCCGCCTCATTCTCCTCCGCGGTGCCGTAGAGTGAAAGTGATTCAAAGCCCTTTCCGTACAGATCAGCGTCTCCTCTATCTTCGCCGAGATCCAGCAACTTCACGGCACTGTCCTTCTTTACAGGGAGCCGCTGGACGTGACACCCAGTGCGAAGCATCACTTCAAGGACAGCTTCCTCCGCGTCGTCCTTGAATACTGCCCGGTAATTCTCCGGCAAGCTGATAATCTCGCTGCGCTTCAGAAAAGAAAATGGATCATCTCCGCTAGCATCTTTGAGCTTTTGCAGGGTTGTTTGGAACCATATGTGGTCCAAACGGGAATTGACAACGCCAGTCCGATCTTGCTGCGGCCGGGAACTTTGAACGACTTGGCCCAGTCGTCGCTTTGACCCTTCTTGTACGCGCTGGTAGTAGGGCGGCGCGAAATCTGCCGGTTGTCGCCGGCTGATCGCATCACGTGGACGCGCCGCCGCCTGTTCAAGGGCTGCATCAAAGTCGCTCGTGCTCTCCGGGCCCTGCCCGTCGTCAAGCCGTCCCTCCTTGAATTCCCGATACTCCTCCGAATGGCTATGCAACGAGCGGACGCCAGGCGTAGTCGGAAGGTCTGCCTGGCCCTCAAACATAGCCATTTCTCGCGGTAATGTGTCTGCCGTCGCTGATACTCCCGCCGGCGGGTACTCTGCCTGATCATCAACAGTATCGATGCGAGGGCCTCCGTCTCGCCGGTGTCCACGTCCATCCTCCGCGACTCTCACTCCGCTTCGGCAATCAACTCTCGCATCGTGTCTGCCGCCCGCTTGATCACCACTCGTAGATCCAGACTTTCGCGCTGCATCTCCTCCAGCATCCTTGAGACCAGCATCAACGCCCTCGGCACTGTCGCTCCCGTTCACTCCTCTGTGGTGATCGTCTTGAGCAGACGGGACAGGAGCAAACGGCAGTGAGTCCACCCGCGCCGTGT
Source organism: Ferrimicrobium sp. (assembly GCA_027409005.1). Classification (GTDB taxonomy): domain Bacteria; phylum Actinomycetota; class Acidimicrobiia; order Acidimicrobiales; family Acidimicrobiaceae; genus Ferrimicrobium. Next base: position 4,913 of record DAHZQE010000457.1, read on the forward strand.
GAGTGTAGAGGGTACGCTCGTTCCAGCCTGATACTCCCCCGAGGCTAAGGCATCCCAGGACGAGCAGTCGCTCCGATCGGCTGCTCCTTCCCGAGATGCGCTTGAGGCAGTCGCGGAGTGGCGTTCGAAGTGCGCCATGCGAGTGCATTAATCACGGCGCAAGCAGAATGTACATGATGGCAGGCGTGACTGCATAGAGCAATGCCAGTGCACTTTCCATCTTTCGGAAGTGAGCACGGGCGACTCCGCGAGAAGGTGCGGAACAATCCCGCACTGAGCGAAAACGCGCCATGACGCACTAGCCACAAGCGCGTCGTCCAGTCGCGTCTCTCTTCATCCAGCTTCACGTTTCGACATCGCATATTGCACTACCACTACCGCTCTTCGACATCGACATCTCCTCCTACGACAGGCACCCTGTCACTCTGCTGCATTGTATTGTTCGAGTTTGAATTCATCCGCACATCTTCAATAAGCTTGCTGTTCTTCATGCACAATTAGAATTAGGCCAAAAAGCTCCGCCGTGATGGACGGACAATCTCTTTCTCAGTCACTCAGCTCGCCCCGTCTGGCCGACATGCTCACGCCGCGAACCAAGGTCGCGAGGATGTTGGCAGACATTGACAATGC
>DAHZQE010000465.1:0-6392 GCA_027409005.1 Ferrimicrobium sp.
ATGCCTTTGCGGTAAACAGTCTCTTGGATAAGTCCTGGCGTCCAAGCTGGCCCCTCACCGATCACGCTTAGTTTTCTAGCTTGCAGTTTTCTAGCTTGTCCGCATCAATCGACCCAAGGTACCAATCGCCATAAGCTGCGACCCTTCGTGGAGTACCCAGCCATGCCCTTCGACTAATCGCCCCAATTAGGTGACACTACGCCGGGAGTTGCTAGCAACTTGGCTACTTCCTACTCACATCTTCCCTACTCACATCTTCGCAACAGTGTTTTGCGATGGCCCCGGCACTCCCGGACACAAATTCCGTCTAAAAATTCTGTCTAAAAATTCCATCTGGTGGTGGTCTTTGAGTCGATCCGTCCAACCTCGCCATCTCGGAACGGGGAGTTTCCGATTAGCCCTCATCACTTGGGCCTTGGTAGGGGCTCCAAAACGACCCCGCAGTACGGTGTAACGTCATTGGCGAACCTCCTCGACGCTAACGGGTCGGTGCTCGTGCAACGATAGTGTGGCGGCTTCGGCGACCCATTCCGTCTCGATCGCATCTGAGATGGTACAGCGAGAGGGTTGCCGTCCGGCGACGACTTCGCTAAAAGCCACTAGTTCAGACCGGAAGGCGTCGGCGAATCGATCCATGAAGAACCGGTGGGGCTTGCCGGCTGGGAACGTCGCCCCCGGTTCCGCAGATGCTAAGGGGAGCTTATCGTCGAGACCCGCAGCGATACTGTCATCCGATCCGTGCAGTTCCAACCTCACGTCGTACCCACGGGCGTTGTATCGGGTATTGGAGACGACCGCTAGCGTCCCGTCGTCCAAAGTAAGAATGGTGGCTCCGGTGTCGACGTCGCCGAGGTCCCGAATCCAATCTTCCCCACGATTACTGCCAGTTGCGTAAACCTCCACCACTTCCCGGCCGGTGACCCATCTAACTGCGTCGAAATCGTGGATACTACAATCCCTGAAAATCCCGCCCGTGACCGCTGCGTAGTCCCGGGGAGGTGGGGCAGGATCCAGGGTGGTTGAGTAGATGGTATGCAACCAACCCAACTTGCCAGAATGGAGCGCCTCGCGAGCCTTGACGAAGCCAGCGTCGAAGCGCCTCGGGTAGCCAATCTGGATCCGCTCCCCATATCCTTCGACGTCACGGGCGAGGCGGGCGGCCTCGCTTGCGCTGGGAGCTAAAGGTTTTTCGCAGAAGACCGCTAGACCGGCTTCCACTGCGGCCCGAAGGAGATTTGGGTGAGCGTCGGTGGCAGCTGCGACTATCACACCATCGATACCGCTGGCTAGTAGGGCCTGGGTGCTCTCAGCGACTTCTATCGACGATTTGCCATTGAGCTTCTCCGCTACCTGCGATGCCCGGCCCGGCAGGGCGTCGGTGATCACGAGCGATTCGACAGATTCGATATTTGCCAATGTCTCAGCGTGAAATGCGCCGATACGTCCAAGGCCAATAAGACCGAGTTTCATATGCCGATGTCCTTCCTATTAGTATCCGGTAACTACGAATAATTGCGATCGTCCTAAGGCGTTTAACTCAGTGCGCCGATGACGTTTTGATCCCAGTCGATGACCGACCCGGTGACGACCCCGCTTCGATCTGAGAGCAGGAAGACGACAAACTCGGCTATCTCGCCGGCGTCGCTAAGACGACCCATGGGAAGGCTCTTAGCAGCCTGTTCACGCCAGTCATCTCCTACTCCATGAAACGTCCGCTGCGTAATGTCCTCACCTTCGGTGTTAGTCCAGCCAATATTGATCCCATTTATGCGAACCCGATCGAAACGGTGTGCGTGTGCTGCGTTGCGGGTCAGCCCGGCCAGCCCCGCCTTGGCCGTTACATATGGAGCTAGGAATGGCTGGCCGCAATGTTCAGAGCTGGAGATGATATTGACGATCGTCCCACCGGCTCCACGTGCCAACATGTCGGCCACCGCGCTTTGCATAAGGAAAAACGGCGCCCTCAAATTGATCGCTATATGCTGGTCGAAAAGTTCGGGGGACGTGTCTAGCAGGGTACCGCGAGAGGTCAAACCGGCCGAATTAACTAGGCAGTCGATCCGACCGTAAGCCTCGATTACGGAGGCAACCGACCCTTGCGCCTCGGCGACGTTAGCGACATCTGTACGAAGGTACATGGCCTTGTAGCCCGCTTCATTTAGCTTTGCGACGAATGCTTCGCCAATCTCAGGTCGTCTACCGGTCACCGCAACGAGAGCACCCTCACGCCCAGCGGCGAGGGCAACTGCGGCCCCAACGCCCTGGGTCCCACCGCTGACGAGCAGTACCTTGTCTTTAAGTTGACTCACGCTTATGCCTCCCTGTTGAGTGGACTTTCGGATGTCTGTTTCTTTGGAGACCAAGCTGGGTTGGCGAGATGGGCGGGCCTCCGGCCAGCGAGGACGTCGCTTACACCTATCGCTGCCGCAGTGAAGGTCGCAGCGGTAGCCCGTCTGCTTAGTCCCATGACGTGGGGGGTAAGCACAACATTGGGATGGTCAAAGAGCCGATGGTGCTTTGGTGGCTCACTCTCAAAGACATCGAGGCCCACACCGGATAGCTGTCCGCTAACCAGTGCCTGTAGTACCGCATCGGTGTCTATCAGTCCTCCTCGAGAGCAGTTGACAAGTACCGCCCCCGGCTTGACCATGGTTAAAAACCTCTGGTCGACGAGGTTGCGAGTACCGTCTGTCAGCGGAACGTGCAGGGTAATGATATCGCTATGACGAGCGAGATCATCTAAGTCCTCGCAGAGGATATCGTCTGGCGGCTCGCTGATTGGGTCATACGCTAACACTTCCATGCCAAAGGCCTTTGCGAGCAAAGCAACCCGCTGTCCTATACGACCAAAACCGACTATGCCGATCGTCGATCCATCAAGGTCACCGACCACGATTTCGCCCCTCTTTCCCCAGCTCGCCTTTCGGACTAGCGAAGTCAGCGGTCCGAACCGCTTGACTAGGTGCAATGCCATGCCGATCACCCCCTCAGCAACTGCAAAAGTTCCACTTCCCGGGGTGATCACAACTGCGATGCCACGGGAGGTGGCCAAGGAGACGTCGATCAGGTCTACGCCGACCCCAGTACGAGCCAGTACTTCAAGTTTCGGCATACGGTCGAGCATCGCTTCGTCTACCACAACGTCCGCCCTGACGATTGCTCCCGCCGCAGCCGAGAGATCTGAAGCCACCGGTTTAGCGACGAAGACTGCGCTCCCATGCAGCGGCTCACTCACCAGTTCCGGATCAACCTCGCCGAGGGCCACAACGATCGGGCTAGTTTGTGTCGGTGGTTGGTTAACCACCGGAAACCTCTAAGTAGGGTTGCCTTCCAAAGGTCGCATCGGGGATTTCGGGAACCTTGTGCCACCTTCCATCTTCAGCGGAGGCGGCGACCGCCGCAAGGACCTCCGCATCAGACTGGGCCTCGTATATCGTTGAGTTCCGTCGTTCGCCGCCGTACAAGGCGACGAGGAACTTCTTTGCCTCTATGACCTTGAGATCATCGTAGCTCATGCTGTTGGACGGCCCCGGTTGGAAGCGGGCATAGTCGCCCATAGCGGCGTTCGCTAGCACCGTGGTATAACCAACGTTTGCTCCGCTGCGACCAAGGCACAGTTCCAGCTGATTCATCTGCTCGTAGTTCCATGTCGCAGACCCCTCGGTGCCATAAACCTCAAGGGTTAGCCCACACTGAGGCCCGACGATGACCCGTGACGCCTCCAGCGTCCCGACAAAACCATCCGTGAAGCGAACGATTGCAGCTGCGTGGTCGTCGTTCTCCACCGGAGCCATCTCCCCGTTCTCGATGACCGTGAAATGGGTGCCAGTCCCCATCGGTATGATGGGTCGTTCCTGATGAACCGTCGACAGGAGTGAACTGACCTCGCTGATCGGCCCGACTGCATACTGTACCAGATCAACGACGTGACTGAGTAGATCGCCAAGTGCGCCGGACCCGGCGTAACGACGGAGGAAGCGCCAGGACAGCGCGCTGTTAGGCTCGGCGGCGTATCCGCAGTAGAAAACGGAACGTACGTTAGTGATCCGTCCGAGATCTCCCTTCGCTACCAGTTCGCGGATCCGCTCAACCGCTGGGGCTCCCCTATAGTTATACCCAACCGACGTCTCTATATTCGCTGCTCGAACGGCCGCGGCGACTTCGCCTGTTTCCACTGCGTCCCTTCCCACCGGCTTCTCGATCCAAAACGGTTTTCCCGCTTCGGCAGCTGCGATACCGATCTCTCGGTGAAGGTGGTTAGGTGCACAGATTGACACGATGTCGACTTCGGGGTCGTTGAGGACGGCGCGATAGTCTGTACCCGACCGCCTGTAGCCGAGTACCTCTCGCGCATAAATTGCCCGATCGGCTGCGGTGTCAGCTGCGTGAACCAGGTGCGGACGAAGACGCAGCTCTGGGTAGACGATGGGGATCGCCTGGTAGGCTCGGCTGTGTAATTTACCCATCCAGCCGACGCTGATTAAGCCAATCCCTATATCCGTCGGTTGGTTGGAACCGTTATTTTCAACCATTATCTCCCCTTTCAATTATCTCTCCTTTCAATGAGAGTCAAGAAATAGATGGCCCGCTCGGTCATTGCTTCGTGCGTGCCGAATTAAGGTGGCCGACGAGAGAGGCCGCTAGCAACGTAGAGTCCGAGCCGATCGCCACGAAGGTCCAGCCCTCGGCCAAACGGTTGGCTGCCGCTACACCATCGCCGACCAGAAGTCCGCATGCCTTGCTGTTGCGCCTTGCAGCATTGAGGACCTTGTCAAGGGCTGCAATGAACTTTGGAGAACCCACGTCCCCTGGAACACCGAGGTCGTGGCTTAGGTCGCGTGGCCCCACAAAGAGGACATCGGCCCCTGGAAGGGTGGCGATCTCATCAACCTCGTCCAAGGCGGCTTTGGACTCGATCTGCACCACGCCTATGATCTCGTCGCTGGACCGATCCAAGGCGGCAAGGTCGCGTCCAAAGCGACAGGCACGAGTGTATGTAGCGACCCCTCGGTCTCCATAGGGTGCGTAGTACAAGTGCGTTAGGGCCTGGGCGACTTCTGCGGCACTGTCCAGTCTCGGTAGCATCACCCCTGCGGCACCGAGATCAAGCACTCGTCCTATTCGTATACGCGTTGCTGTTTCTACACGCACTATCGTCGGCACACCGTAGGAGGCACCCGCTAGTACGACGTTACGCACCTGCTCCTCTCCACCTGCTCCGTGCTCAAGATCTAGCAGTAGCCAGTCCACACCCGTGGAAGCGCATACTTCTGCGGTAACCGATGAGGCAGTCCCGACGAATGTTCCTAAGGTCGCTTCGCCTGAGGCGATGCGTCGACGTAGTCGTCCCCCGTCGAGGGGGCCTGGTCCAATTAGTTGGGTCGCTGTCATCCGTGCCACCTCTGATCGGACAGGCCCGCCTCATACTCCGCACGCAATGCGGCTACCTTAGGGCTGTTGCCAACCTCTGCAGGTGCGACATCCCACCAAACCTCAGAACTAGGCAGGTCTGCGTGGGGGATTACTGGCACGACGATGACAACGGGACCCTGGTGGTTACGGGTCGACTTCAATGCTTCCCTGACCTCCTGCGCCGACGCGGCACGAATCGTGTGTGCACCTAGTCCCGCCGCGGTCTGGGCCAAGTCCAAGCGGAGGTAGCCACCATCTAATCGAGGGGACTTCTGGGCGTCATTTTTGGCGATAGCCAGTGGGGAGGTACGGTAGCGGAACTCATTGCCAAACTCGGACCCGTTACGACCCATCTGTAGGCGGTGGATCACCTGATAACCATGGTTCTCGATCACCACGATTGTGATTGCCACCCCTTCTTGGGCCGCGGTGACCAGTTCGGTCGGTGACATCAAAAAGGTCCCGTCACCGATAAGAGAGGTCACCCTAAGCTCGTGGTTAGCTTCGGCGAGGCGAACCCCGATCGCCGCTGGAAGTTCGTAACCCATGCAGGAGAAGCCGAATTCGAGATGGCAGTGGCGACCCTCAGTTGCATCCCACACCTTCAACAAGTCTCCAGGAGGACCACCGGCGGCTGCGATGATGACGTCCCCAGGTCGGGCATGTTCCTGAAGGATTCCGATCAGCTGACCCTGGGTAAGTACAGCGTCACCTAGAGCCTCGGCGCCGTCGGGTGCTTTCAAAGGATCGAAGGCCTTATCGGGGTCAATCGCTCCCCTACGAAGCGATTCCCATGAAGCGGATTCCTCTTCGACTCGCCTCCGCCAGGGTGCCGAGGAAGCAATCCGGCGTTTCTCGAGAGAGTCAGCGAGCGCTGATAGCGCCTTTTTTGCGTCCGCAACAATCCCGATGGCTCCCATGCGATCTGCGTCTCGACCATCTAGGTTGATGCTGGCGAAACGGACCCCGGGACTTTGAAA
>DAHZQE010000475.1:0-4493 GCA_027409005.1 Ferrimicrobium sp.
CCTGTGCTAGTTGCAACTTCTGCGTCGACCGCCTGAGGATGCGACGCACCCTGGGAACCAACCTCTTCCGAACTCATTTGACGAACAGTATCCTCAGCTTGACCATCGGTCACGTCTCTTCGACCCACAAGGTTGGGCGCCACCAGAATTGGAGCTTGCACCGGTTGAAGCAGGGCCAGCATGATGGCATCGGACGGACGAGCGCTAAATAGGCGCGTCCTCCCATCTTGGCCAGATAGCGCCAAGACCGCATGAACATTACCGTCAACAACTTCGTCCAAAGCGACATAGCTAACGTTAAAGCCATACGATGCCAATACATCCTGCATGAGTTCGGCTGTCATCGGACGTGGTGCGCGTTCCTTGGCAACAATGAGGGCCAGTTGGCGCGCCTGCTCTATTGAGATCGGAATCTCAAACTCCATCAAGGAGGTGTCATCTGGAAGCAGGGTGACTCGAGCAAACGGCTCTGGAAGGTCAACGCCAACGCGAACGAGCCTACAAGGAACAAGACCAGCGAGATTAAAGCTATCAGGCTCTAACACGGGCACGTTGGGACCCTATGTTCAGCGCGAGACCAACCATCGCGAGAAAGGCAAGCATAGCCGAGCCTCCATAGCTGATGAGTGGTAGTGGAATGCCCGTGATAGGCATGATTCCGATAGTCATACCCACGTTTTGGAAGACGGAGTAGCCAATCCACGCTAGCCCGCCTGCGACGATGAGCGTTCCCGTAATGTCCTTCGACCAGCGCATTGCGCTCCAGAGTCTCCATATCAGTATCGCATATCCCAACAAGAGACCTGCACATCCAACGAAACCAAGCTGCTCTCCAATTGCTGTGAAAATAAAGTCAGTCTGTTGCGAGGGCACAAAGGCCAGGGTAGTTTGAGAACCCTTAAACAGACCAACCCCAAAGATATGTCCGGAGCCGATGGCTATCTTGGATTGCGCAAGGTTGTAACCAAAGGAGGAGGCATTCGCTTTTGGATTGAGAAACGAAAGCAATCTATGCAACTGATAACTCTTCAAAAAGCCGACATGGAGTATGGCGACAATACCAACGACACCAATTATGACGAGCGCCAGCAGATAACGCGCTGGAACGCCAGCCATCACTAGCAGGAGTGCGGTTATAATCCCAATAACGATTCCCGTGCCAAGGTCTGGCTGTTTGATCACCAGCACCATAGGGATACCCCCCATCAGCAGGATGGTAATCACAGCTCGAAGGTCAAGTGGATCCTCTCGATTGGCCACGTAGGCGGATATTCCAAAGATAACCCCAATAGGTGCAAATTCGGACGGCTGTACCTGAATAGGGCCCAACTGAAACCAGCGTTGCGAACCGAGTTGAGAGGTGCCGACCGGAGAGAGAACGGCGAGCAACCCTAAGATACTAGCGCCATAGATGATGTAAGCGAAATGGGCTAAGCGCTGGTAGTCAATCAGTGCGAGAACGACCATCACCACGACCCCAAGGGCGAAATAGATCGCCTGACGTTCAAAGTAATAGTAGCCAGATATGCCTGCATGCATCAGCTGGACCTTGGTGGCCGAGTACACCATGATTACACCAAATGCCCCAATGGCCAACGTACTCAGCACTAGAAGAAGGTCGAGACGGCTGATCCTTCCCCAGATACCGGCCTCACGACGAACTGTCAACTGCGTCATGACAGTCCTAGAAGCCTCTCGAGTGCTGATCGTGCCATGGCGCTCTGGCCTGCCTCGGCTTGGAAGCGCACCAGCGCCGTCGCGATCCAGTCCGAAAGCTTCAAATTTTCGGATCGAATGCGCACGCCTCCAACGACATGATCGACTCGACTCGCCTGCACCCGTCCGTCCCTATCACGCTCTAGAGTGAAACGCTCGGAACCGACGTCGAAGTAATCGGTACGCTGCTTACGCTTTGACACAGTGTGAACACGATCCTGGAACAACTCCAGCACGCGTTCAAGGCCTACCGTCTCTAGTGCCTGCGCCTCCGCTGCTAACTTGAACAAGTCTGAAGAATCTACCAGACCATCAGATGTAGCGCTGAAGGCGTCACCCGATTCTTGCCCGTTCTCTGCTACCATGATGAGTAATAGAGTAATAGCTCTAGCCAGTATCACTATAGGGTTAAGGAGATCCTTTCATGAGCATGTTCAAACGCGTCTCTCAGGTCTTCCAACAGAAGTCGAATGCGCTCCTTGATAAGGTAGAGGATCCAACACAGGCCATCGATCTCAGCTATGAGAAGATGCAAGAAAATTTGCAGCAGGTTCGTAGGTCGATCGCGGATGTGCTCACGTCACAAAAGCGACTCGAGGCACAACGGGCGCAACTCCAAGCGCAGTACGACAAATTGCAGGGTCAAGCCAGACAGGCGCTCCAGCAAGGACAGGAAGACGTCGCCAAAATGGCGCTGCAGCGTGCAACAGCGATCCAGCCTCAGATCGACTCTCTCACACCTCAGATAAACCAGCTCGCCCAACAGGAGAGCGCGTTGGAAGAGACCGGTCGCACGCTCAACTCCAAGATCGAGGCGTTCCGCGCTCAACGCGACACTATGAAGGCTCAATATACCGCAGCGAAGGCTTCGTCGTCCGCGCTCGAGAATCTGACAGGGCTCTCCGATCAGATGACTGATGTCAACATGATGATGGATCGCGCTCAAGATAAGATCGCTCAGATGCAGTCGCGGGCCGCTGCTGTAGGAGAGCTCGCCAACTCTGGCGTTCTTGACTCACCTTCGCTGGGCGGGCACGGTGACGATATCGAAGCCGCTCTTGCACAAAAGTCTTCGGCTAACGATGTTGATCTGCAGCTAGCCGCCATGAAGGCTGAGCTGAATAGTCCGGCCCAGCCTGCAAGCCTGCAAACATCGACTACACCCAGCGATGCGAAAGCACTCCAGTCCTCTGCAGACAGTGGCGGATCGAATGAGGAATCATCGGCGGTTGACACCTTCGTCGTGAGAGTGCTCGGACAGAGCCGTTTTCGGATTGCCAACTCAATTAGACCTGCACTTGATGGTCTTGATGCCGCCCTCGAGATGGCAGTAGAGAAGAACGATGCCGACTCCTTCGCCCAACTGGTTAAGCAGCTCGGATTGCTGGTTACGACGAATGGAGCTGCACTTGCAGACAGCGACGCGACCAAGGCCGACATAGTTCTGCCTAGTCCGGATATGACCCTCGAAGAGGCTAAAAAACTTTTCTTTGACACTCCAGCGGCACCGACGGAGGCCTCACAGGATCAAGGCGCCAGCGGAGCCAGCGTTAGCTAACCTCTAGGACGCATCTACAGGTCGAAGTTAATGAATTGTGAACCTCTTTACTCGACTCTGGCACGTTCGTCACTCTAGACTGATTTTGCTCAAGTGAGCAGGCGACTCAACCCCTTGATGTCGTCGCGTAGCCTTGCCGCCTCTTCAAAACGCAACTCGGTAGCACACGTCTCCATCTCGATGGTAAGGGCCTCGATGACCTCCTTTAGCTGTTCGGGAGCGAGATGTGCATATCTCTCTTCCGCCTTCGAACGCCTTAGCTTTGGTACCCTTGTCCCCGAACGCTCGTCTCCTATGAGATCACCAAGTCGAGCTGTAACTGTGGTAGGCGTGATATTGTGTTCACGGTTATAGCTCTCCTGTAAGGCACGTCTGCGAGATGTCTCCGAGATCGCATACTCCATCGACCGAGTCACCTTGTCTCCATAGAGGAGCACCATTCCATGGCTGTTACGCGCGGCACGACCAATCGTCTGGACAAGAGATGTCTCTGATCGTAGAAACCCCTCCTTATCAGCGTCCAAGATTGCAACGAGAGACACCTCTGGGAGATCGAGCCCCTCGCGCAGTAAGTTGATACCAACCAGGACGTCATACTCGCCAAGACGGAGGTCCCGAATCAGCTCGATCCGATCAAGAGTCTCTACGTTTGAGTGCAGATAGCGGACTCTCACGCCAAGTCCTTCGACGGGCGTCAGGCCGGTGAACCTCCCTTTACTTTGCTCGACTACTTCCCCAAGGACTACCTACTCATAATCGACGAGAGCCATGTAACCGTGCCACAACTCCGGGGTCAGTATGCTGGCGATCGTTCTCGCAAGGAGACTCTGGTAGAGCACGGCTTTCGGCTGCCCTCAGCCATGGACAACCGTCCGCTCCGCTTTGATGAATTTTATGAGCGGATCAATCAAGCTATCTTCCTCTCGGCAACCCCTGCCCCCTACGAGATCGCTGCGTCCGCTCGTGTGGTCGAGCAGATTGCGAGGCCAACAGGATTACTGGATCCGGTTGTAGAAGTTCGCCCCACCAAGGGTCAGATCGATGATCTACTGGCGGAGATCCACCGGCGTGTCGACCAAAATGAACGCGTATTGGTGACGACGTTGACGAAAAAGATGGCCGAGGATTTGACTGACTACTTCGAAGGACTTGGTGTGAGAGTCCGCTATCTGCACTCAAACGTAGAGACTCTTGATCGGATCGAGCTGATTCGGGACCT
>DAHZQE010000493.1:0-2327 GCA_027409005.1 Ferrimicrobium sp.
TGGTCCAGCGAGGCGCCGAAAATGAGCACGGTGTACAACAGTGCAACAGTGATGTTATCGGCGGAAAACGCAGTCGACACCACGGAAGGACTCTTTCCCAACTCGGACGCATGCAGCACCCATAGCACTGCCAGGAGGCTATCAGCGACTGCAGAGTCCGGTGTCGAGATCTTCGTTCGGCGCCGGCAGCACCACCCACTGGATGCCCGTTTGGCCGTCCATTTCGCTGGTCAAATCGACGAACCTCATCTCCGCTCGAGAGGCTGGTGTTTGCAAGAGCAGCTTCTGTCTCCCCGAATCCTCCACTTCCGCAAAGAAGAGCTGGCCTGGACATGCTCCACCTGTTCTCGTTGTGAGTGCCGCATTCGGCCCACCCTTCCGCCGCCGCACCCGTTTCGTGCGTCGCCTGACTCAATCACCGAGCGCGACAAGCCACGCAATACGTACGAGCTCAGCATGCAGTGGCCATCGCTCGTCATGGAATACACACGCAGACATCTCACATACGCCGATGACCGTGTGCATGCGCTCTCCGGCTTGGCAAATTACATGGAAGAGTCTACCACCGACACGTACTACTGTGGGCTGTGGTACGAGGATCTGCGTTTCCAGTTGCTGTGGTACGTGGACCGGCAGAGCCTGGAAGAGGCGAAGGTACAGCAGCCTACTGCGCGATTCCATTTTCCATATGCGCCCTCGTGGTCATGGATGAGTGTACCGGGGCCCATTAACTACTTCGAGCGGTATCCTGCTGGCTCCGCACCTAGGCACCCCGCTATCCGCTCAGCGGATGCGGTGGAGCCGCTCGGCTTCGTACTGAACGTTGGCAGGTTCCCAGTCGACAGAGACAACCTTGTAGGGACCTTGGTCATGGCGCCAGTTTACCTCTTCACGCAGGTTCTCCCGGTACATTACGAGGCTGAGACGGGACTTTGGACGCCCTTGTGCAAAGTCCAAGACTTCGAATCGGACAATCTCCGCGTGTACCTTGACGTCCTATCTGACCATCCAGATCGGACCAAAGAGACCGATTTCTTCCTCGTCCTGGGAGGTCGGTGGGTGGGCCAGGGCATGACATACGAGTGCATGCAGGCCGTCTGCATACTGGCACGTCAGCTCCCTAAGGCAGCGGAGGCGCTTGTCCAGTATGCGCGGCAGTTTCAGATGCAGTATGGTGCAGAGGTCACGCCGGGAGGCGGCGGTGATCTCGATGAAGCTAATGAGAACTTGCCGACCATGGACCGTGCGTATGAAAGGATTGGCCTGGTCAGGGGTGCTGGATCGATCAAGGAATGGGGTCGCGTGACGCCATGGGAGCGAGCGTGGCTGTTCTGAACCATGGCGCCCTGAAAAGCGTTTGGCAGCCGTCCGAGCGGTAGATGCGATTCACACGTGTGCATATATCTCATCATCCGTAGCCAAACCGTGCATCGCTGCCACCTCCCGCCACTCCAGGTCCGCTGACAGGAGCCGATTTCCCCAGCGACATCGCAGCAATTCTTGCAGCACGGTCCGCCTCAGGAGCCACCTCTGGTTCCGGGCTGGGTGCTGTGTAATCGCCATCATCATATTCTATCTCCATGCCCGGCAAGCAGAATAGATCATCCGTCTTCGTGCCATCCTTGACCATCCGATTTCGAAGCGCATCTTCGCTACTGCAGCCACCATAGAGTCGCCGAAAAAGGGGCGCTGACAATGTACGCCAGTCCGTATTTGTGGTAGAGTTGGTCATTACTCCGGCGTTAGAAATGTACGGCAGATGAATCAGCTCTGGTAAGTCGCCATCAAAAGGTAACAGTTCGTGTAGCGGCAGGCGGCCATCAGTGTCGCGCTCCACATGTTCTGACAAGGCCGGCAACGCATCTGCTTCCAGATAGGGCTGTTCGTCAGGCTTGGCAGGCTTGGTCACTGCATCTTCATCACTTCCATCCCTGTCCCCGCGCACAAATTCCTCCGGCACCTGAGCAAGCTCATTATGCACAGTCACAAGTGGCAAAGCCGGCTGCAGCACTGCCCAGCCTTTCACTCTCATGAGCTCGAAGAGATATTCCATCCACGCAGGTTCCGTTTCGGCAACCAATTTCTTGGTCTTTTCTGCCTTGCCTAGATGCGTAGCTCTAAGCCGTTTGGTGAGAAAGTCATGGAACATACTCCACTTCTCTCCGAAGACCAGAGCCGCTGTTGAGGAGGGCGCTTGGTATAAGAAAGGGGCGCTGATAGCGCTGAATCGTTCGTCCGTTGAATGTCTCTTGAGTGGCATTTGGGCACCCAGTGGTTGCGTAAATGTGCCAGACCCATTGATGAATGTAGAAGGCACGTCGAGCGAG
>DAHZQE010000499.1:0-3562 GCA_027409005.1 Ferrimicrobium sp.
ATGCCTGGGGGCTCCCCTTTGGTGCCATTGCCTCAGGATCAAAAATCGTCTTCCCGGTCCCGCTCTGGTTGGTAGCCGTTGCAGGCGCTAGTGTCTCCTTTGCATTCGTGTCAGTGGTGGGGGTCCAAGGAATGTCCGTGCTAGCAAAGATGGGGGTCGTTGTCTCGACGTTAATGCTCTTCGTTGACCTTGGGTGCTTACGCCTTTCCATGAAAGCGAAGGTCCGCTAGCGAGCAGACGTCCTGGGCTGTCGCGGTAGCCCCCCAATGAGCCTGGATGCCGTATTAGGCTTATCCCTGGGACTACAACAACGCTGGCGTCTCAACGGATGACCCCCACTCGCGTGGGGCACCGAGAAAGGCGTTAGTCGTTGCCCTTTGCATCATTGGCCTTCTCATCCGCCAACTGCTGCAGAATCCCACCTGCACCGAAAATCTTCTCGCGCTTTGGAAGCGACAGGGGCGGCGGGACGAGATTAACCGCAGCTCCGTCTAGCACCGTCGCTGCCAACGCGGTCTTGATGCGATGCCAGGTAACTAGCAACGCCGCACTCAGGATTGGATCACTCTGCGCAGCCACCTCAGAGACGGACAGTGGAGTTCGGTGGATCGCTTCAAGCGTTGGCATGGGAATCCTAGGAATGTCCATGATGCGCATCCCCACACGTTTCATCAAATCACCCCGATCATCGCACCAGAACGGTTCACCACGATAGGAACATTGAAAGAGCGGGCGCACCACTGTGACACGGGTTGATGCGATGCCAGAGAGCATCTCACCGTCGATACTCGTAAAGAGGCCGTCGTCATCTGCTCCGTCCTTGATGCGATCAGCGGTGATCGCTAAGGACCAGGTAGCTCGGGGTTCACGCCCAAGAGATGTCAAAACCAGTGGGAGCTCGTTAAAGACCCGCACTCCGCTCGCGGGGGTGTTCACAACCACGTACTGTGCGTCCAATGATTCAACTGCCTTGCCGAGCATCGCCAAGCCAGCATCGGGTGTAAGGCTTGACAGGTCAACATTGGCCACGCGAACCTCTGGATGAGAGCCGTACTTAGCCCCAAGCGACGCAGAACGCTCGTCGCCCTCCAAGCAGGCAACCGTAGCCTCTCCCTCTAGCAGTGCTTCCACCATCAGGATCGCCAGTGTGGACTTGCCAACCCCACCCTTTGCGCCCGTTGAAAAGATCAGCTTCTTGTCCGTATCCATGTTCGTGTTCTCCTCCTCTAAGGTCTTACTAACACATATAGGCAACATGGAGACGAATCTCACCAAGTGCGCCGGGAAGCCTCGTCCTTCAGGGCGGGGAGGGATATCTAAAGAAACTAAACCGTCTAAACGAATCTAAAACGACTCGCGGTAAACTGGCTGTATGACAAGGAATCCCTTCAGCCCAACCTTCGGTGTATCCCCACCTCTGCTCGTGGGAAGAGACGACCTTATCGGAGAATTCGCTTCCGGCCTAGGTGATGGCCCAGGGTCCCCATCGCGAGCCACGCTTTATACCGGTGCTCGGGGTACCGGCAAAACGGTCATACTAAACGCAGTTCAGGAGGTCGCTAAGGAGCAAGCCTGGCTGGTGATCTCTGAAACGGCAACCCCGGGATTTATCACTCGCCTCGCCACAATTCACCTTCCGGGTATCCTATCCAGCCAACGTGTCGAACGTAAAATGACGCGATTGACCGGCGTGTCCCTTCCATTCGGAGCTGGTGGAGCAACCTGGGATACCACGAACGTTCATCCCACCCCTCTGACCTTTCGGAACCAACTTGAGTTGGTGACCGACACGCTTGCTGAACACGGCACAGGCGTGCTCATCACTCTCGACGAACTGCACTATCGACAGATAGACGAACTGCGCGAGTTTGGAGCAACATTACAACATGCCTTCCGTGAAGAAAGGGAGGTGGCATTTGCTGGCGCTGGTCTCCCGAGTGCGGTAAGCGCCGTCCTCAACGATAACGTGTTGACGTTCCTCCAGCGAGCGGATCGTTACGTTCTTGGTCCAGTCGACTTTGCCGACGTGGAACGGGCAATTCGCGAACCAATCGAAGCCAACGGTCGCACAATTGCTCCCGCAGCCCTTGATGAGGCCGCACACGCGACGGGTGGATATCCGTTTCTGATCCAGCTCGTGGGCCGCTATAGCTGGCGTCAGCATCCCAGCGAGGAAGAGATAACCTTGGCGGATGTCACCATGGGGGTGACTGAGGCTCGCAAACGCATGGGATCGTTGATATTTGAACCAGCGCTAGCTGATCTGTCCGATATTGATCGAACGTTTCTGACCGTCATGGCACAAGACGACGGTCCTTCGAGGATGTCTGACATTTGTGTTCGCCTCAACGTCACCGCGAACTTCGGGAGTCAGTATCGGCTCCGTCTAATTGAGGCGGGCCTAATTGAAGGAGTACGCCATGGAGAAGTCGACTTTGTGCAACCACTTCTGCGCGAGTACCTCAGAGAACACGCTATCGTATCGGCCCTCCGTTCCGGCAATCCTAAGATTCTTGGCGAACAAACGCTAACATTCAAACCGCCTAAAGGAGGCGGCCTTCGTAGGTAGGTGGATCTCTTGGCTAGCTGTTAACCGCGAGCATTGTGGTGACATCCTCCCCGCCCTTACGGACGGGGTTTGTCGGCGCACTTGATCAACTCGATCCACTCATGCAGATCTCGCACGGCGTCGAAAGACAGGTTGTGCAGGGCAAAAGCGCTGTCCGCTCGCACCACGATCTCGCTGGCGTGCTCAAGCGTCCACGCATCGCAGTCCCTGATACAGCTTCTTCGCCACCTGGTTACGTCCGCGATTAACGCGAGCAAGGCATCAAAAAGGTCTTCCTTGAGTGCGGCAAATTGTGCGCACCGTGGCCCGACGATCTCCCCGCCATCGGCCGCAAAGCCCTCTATAGTCCCGAATAGATCCACTGCGTGAGAGACAAAGCCCGCCCAATCCGGGCTCACCCAGGTCGCGTCCACGGTCACCAACCACCCAAGACTTCTGTCGATGCTGGGTCTACAGTTCAGATGGGTGGCTAGGATGTCGAGGGCTCGGGCGAGATCGCGCTGGTCGATAATCTCATCCATCAGTGGGTATTGTCGACAGACCTGAGTAACTCGATAGCGCTCCCATGCAAGCAGACACTTAAGGGAGCAGCACCCACGTTCGTGATGCCATTCCTGCGCGAACATGCCAGTACCGATCTCATTTCCACATTAAACGCAATGCAATACGTTACCTCCGTATGCGAACGCATGTTCGTATTCTACCTACTATCGACAGAACCGGTAGCGGGTGTAATTCCGCTACAGGCCCGATCTTTAGTCCGAACTTACGACCGCTCCTGACCCCAATATCACCTATGAAGTGGGTAGATAGTTAAGAACGGGCTGAAAGTGTAGACACGAGTGCCTTGACAGGGTGGAATTGGTGTGATACGATACTCTGGTTAAACGCTTTAGCGGTGCCATGCATGTTGCCACTACTCGTCGCCAGCACAAGGACAAGATCTATGAAACCCATCTCCTTAGACGCTCTTATCGTGAAGATGGCAAGCGT
>DAHZQE010000026.1:0-3330 GCA_027409005.1 Ferrimicrobium sp.
CCGAAACGTCGATCGCTGATTGAGATGACCGATAGCGAGCGTGATGCCTTCTTGGCTTCTGGCAGGACCCTCAACTTGGCGTCGCTTGGACCCAATGGTCGTCCGCATCTGGTAGCCATGTGGTATTGCCTGTTAGATGGCACGATCTGGTGTTGGACTTATGCGAAATCGCAAAAGGCGCTCAACCTGAGGAGGGACCCTCGCGTCACTGGTCTGATTGAACAGGGAGATCGGTACGAGGAGCTCCGTGGAGTGACCATCTATGCGAATGCCGCCATAGAGGAGAGTCCATCCCAGGTGGCACTGGTGGGTCGCACGCTCTTTGAGCGCTACCAATCGGGAACATCGACGGTATCGATAGAGAGCTTCCTAGGTTCTGCCCCCAAGCGCATTGCCTTCGCGTTAGCTGTCGAGGAGTTTGTTAGTTGGGATCACCGAAAACTCGAGGGACGCTACTAGCTCGTGATCGTGTTCTGGCAGAAGTGTATGGTTTTGTGGCCTAGCTCACGCAAGGCTCATGGGTAGTTGCTAGGATTTCAGTATGGGAGAAATGATTACCTTTCCGAGTAATGGACACGAGGCATCAGGATATTTGGCTACTCCGGAGTCTGGAGCTGGCCCAGGTGTAATCGTCATCCAAGAGTGGTGGGGTATCAACAATCACATCAAAGATGTATGTGATAGGTTCGCCGCACAGGGCTTTTTGGCGTTGGCTCCAGATCTCTATAATGGGCGAGTTGTTGCCGAACCAGATGAGGCTGCCAAAGCTATGATGGCACTGCAACTCCGGGATGCCTCTAAGCAGATGGCTGGTGCTGCCAAGGAGCTCGTACAGCGTTCAGGTCACAGTGGTGTTGGAGTCGTCGGATTCTGTATGGGCGGAGGCTTGGCCTACGTTCTCGCTGCGAATCAGCCGGAACTCGTGAAGGCGGTAGTTCCTTTCTACGGTGTGATTCCTTGGCCGGACGCGGAGCCCGATTACGCCAAGATCCAGGCACCGATCCAGGGCCACTACGCTGAACATGACGACCCGTCATCTCCCGAGGTCGTGCGCCAACTCGAAGAGCGTCTGCGGTCGATGGGCAAGTCAGTAGAGTTCTTCATATATCCGGGGACTGAACATGCGTTCTTCAATGATGATCGCCCGGAGGTATATCACGCGCAATCTGCCATGCAGGCCTGGGATCGTGCCACCCAATTTCTACGTGATTCACTGAACGACTAGGCAGCGCTCAACTACTGCTGAACACTAAGGTCGACATCGTTTACGGACCATTGTCGGTTGAGTGGCTGGCAATTGGTGTCGGGTTTTGGGTCTAGCTCGAAGCTAGAGCTGGCTGCGTGACGTGCGCAATGTCGGCTCATATTTATGTCGAGAGCTAATGGCGCAGTGGTTGCAGCTGCAAAATTGGCAAGCCTTCGGAGAAGTGCTGCGAGTGTTTTTGTGGATTGTAGCCAATGAGTCCGTTAGTTCGCTCTGATCCATGACTCAACCGGCGTTAGGCAAGTGGTCAGACCAATAGTTGCCTTGTTTTAGCGCTGAAGTGGCGAATGTGAAACTGGTCGTCGGATCGGGCGTGACCCTTGTGGACTGCGACGGTGTCGTTGTTTTCTGAGTTAAATCTGTTTAGAGATCTGTGTCTCGCTCGTTGCTAGTAGCCGATCTTCTCGGGCGCTGAGGCTGGATCATGGTTGTGATCAACAGCACCGACAGGCCCGGGTCTCCAGGACCAGGAGATGTTAAGAGCATTTACCGGATGAGGCGAAGCTGACCGGCGCTTTCCCGGTTGAAATCAAGCATCTGGGTACGGACGCAGAAGACCAGCAATTGACGTTCGGAACTCAACTAGCATAGGTCGTTGAGACGGGGCAGAAGGAGGACGTCATGCGAGCCTATCGTATCCAGCACTGCACAGGACTCGAAGGTAACGTCGAGATTCAGGGCGCAAAGAACTCCGTTCTCAAGCTCATGGCGGCCAGCATCCTCGCGTCCGGCGTGCATGTTCTAGATAACGTCCCTCGTATCACCGACGTCGAGATTATGCGGAAGATCTTGGTGTCGTTGGGAGTCGATAGCAGATGGCTTGGGTCGCACCGCCTTGAGATCAGCGTTCCAGAGCCAGAAGAGCTTGCTAGTCGGCCCGACTATGGGCTTGTCAAAAGCATACGTGCATCGGTTGTGCTTTTGGGGCCAATCCTTGCGCGTACTGGAGAGGTTGCCTTGGCTACCCCTGGTGGTGATGATTTTGGCGAGCGTCCTGTCGATATTCATGAGCTTGCACTCACCTCGCTCGGTGCGGTGGTGGAGGCTGTTGATGGACAGTTGATTGCGAAGGCTGATCGACTCGCAGGTAGCGATATTGTACTTGAGTTCCCCTCTCATACCGCGACCGACAATGTCTTGATGGCTGCTGTCACGGCGGAGGGCAGGACCACGATTGAAAATGCAGCTCGCGAACCCGAAGTTATCGATCTCGCGCAGGCCCTTATCGAGATGGGTGCGCAGATAGATGGCGTTGGTACCTCACGAATCATAGTTGAAGGTGTTGACCGGCTGCGGCCGATGAATCATCGTGTCATTGGCGATCGGGTTGTGGCTGCAACTTACATGACCGCGGTTGGTGCTGTCGGAGGCCAGGTGCGCATCGAAGGTGTTGCGCCATCGAACATGTTAATTCTTATTCGAAAACTTACCAGTGTTGGATTGAATATCGAGGTAGGCGAGGAGTGGATCGATGTGATCGCAGATGGCTCACTGCGTGCTGTGGATATCCAGACGCTCCCGTACCCGGGTGTTGCGACCGACTATAAGCCGATGCTGGTGGCTATGCTCTCGATAGCTGACGGGGTCAGCGTAGTCAGCGAAAACCTGTTTGCTGGTCGATTCCGTTACCTTGACGAGCTCCGCCGCTATGGGGCAAATGTACGTTCCGAAGGGCATCATATTATCATTCGCGGCGTGCCTCGGCTCCTGGGTGCCGAGGCGACTGCACATGACATTCGCGCTGGGGCTGCCCTAGTGGTAGCTTCATTAGCGGCATTTGAGGAGAGCCAAGTCAATGCGGTAGATCACATCGAGCGTGGTTACGATGCGCTTGCTGAAACGCTTGTCAGACTTGGGGCAACGATAGAAACGGTAGAGGTTTAGGTGGAGGATCCCAAGGAGCTTATTGCGCGGGTGCGCGACCAGAATGATAAAGGCGCGATTGCACGTCTGATTTCTATAGTCGAACGCCCAGTAACGAATGAAAGTCGGGATCTGGACGAATGGTTGGCCCAACAGGCCGAGTCGGGATTTGTGATTGGCCGGTTTAACCGCAGAATGACGAC
>DAHZQE010000028.1:0-20661 GCA_027409005.1 Ferrimicrobium sp.
GAGAACCATGCGCGAAGCGGCGGTGGCGATCGCGGAGTCGAAGTTGAGTGCCGATAGCAGGAGTGTCTCCAAGATGAGCCCCTCGGCAAAAGTTGCTTCAAGTCGCAGAACAGGCGAGAATGGGAAGTAAAGCTCTCCATCGGGGTAGGCGTAGATGGACCCCGAGAATCTGAATTTCGCGAGGTATGCGAGCGTGTCCGCAGAGCAGATCGAGTTATGACCTAGATAGTCGAGATCTTCGTCGGAGAAGGTGAATCGATTGAGCAGACTGGCAATTCGTGCTGTACCCGCTATCACGCCATAGGCACGTCCCGCCAATCCTCTGCCGAAGATCTCGAAGGTCGCATGCCTGCTGGCGATCCCGCTATGGAGCGCGGCTTCCAGCATGGTGAGTTCGTACCTGTCCGTGAAGAGGGCAGTCTCGCTAGCCATGCGAATCGGCAACCTCAAGTGGTTTCGGGAGGGTGACGAGGTTGTCATCTTTTCCTCGCCTTCGCACGAGTAAGACCATAATCACGATGGAGGCCGCCAAGCTGATGAGGGCGAAGACCTCTACCGCATCCCACACTCTTGGGACGGCGAGCCACAGATACTCGTCGAAGAAACGACCGATAGACCAGATCCCATAGGCAGAGACAGCGACGGAGAGTGCTGGCATCTTCCACTTCGGGTAGACCCGAGATAGCTCGAGCACGATGAGATAGGTGACGACGGTCTCGATCGACTGGAAGATGGGCACCGGTATCCGGTAGCCAACCTCGCCAGCGTACTTCATGCCATACCATGCGGTGGTTGGATGGCCGCCACCGGCGAACATGAGCTGAGGACCAAGCAGGCGACCCATTGCCCACGCTGCGAGTAAGACAGGAGCCGTCACATCTGCTGCTGTTCGAAATGAGATCTCTGGGTTGTACTTGTGAAGCGCATAGAGTGCGACAATCAACCCGCCGGCGATACCCCCGTAGGATGACAACCCTCCTTGCCAGACTGCAAAGACCAGGATGGGATGCGCTAGGTAGTAGCTGATGTTGGCTACGCAGTGGACGATACGGGCGCCGACCACCGCCATAACGATGATCCAAATGAAGGATTTCTCGAGCCACTTTGTTGAGAGCCCGTAGTGATGAAATCGTCTGCTTAGATACCAGTAGGCGAACCAAAATGTGATGCCTAGACCGAAACCGTAGGTGTGGAGCACGAGCGGTCCGATGTGAAAATCAATAGGTATCGGTCTCATACCACCTCAGCTCCTGTCGCCGTTCCGTTGTGACCAGTCTAAACCCACGCACACAGTATTCGGAATCATGGGCTGTCACAGTTGCAAGTAGGTCAGAGGGATATCGCTCGCCTGAACGAGAACCGAGGATATCCATCCAGTGAGCTGTGCAATCGCTGCTTGTACCCGATCGTCGTCCTCGATGATCTGCTCATCAAAGACACAAGTGGTCTCATAGACGACCTCGGCACTTAATTCTGAACCATCAGTAGTGATGTCATAGCTGGTCTCAACCGTTACTCGCTGCAGCTCCATCGGTGCATTCATGATGGTTTGAGATGAGTGGCGCGGTAGGTGGGTAAGAAGTTGCTGAGGTGTCATGGGTAGCTCGCTAAGACCTGTGAAACGGAGTGCCACTTCGACGACGATCTCAATCGGATCTTCAATTCCGTCGCCGAGCGACCAACTTCGGTAGGATCCTTGACTCCAGGTCGGCCACTCTACTGTGAGGTCTGCGCGGACGTGAGGCGGCGAGGCCTCGCCCGGTAGGCTGTAGGAGGTCTCGAAGGTTAAGTCTCCGAGCATCATGTCGTTGTGGAGCTGCTCTTCTAAACCTGCGCGCTCAAGCATCGAAGAGCTGAGGGAGGTTTTGAGCGAAGCTATGAAGCGAAGAAAGAGATGATCGAGCATTCGCCTGAGATTCTAGTCGCTTGGGGAGAGTTGCCATGACCAAGGCCAGTAGCGTTCAGGTTCCGCGTATTGCGGCGCATCGTGGCGGGATGGGTGAGGCTGTCGCCTCCTCCATCGAGGCGTTCCGTCGCGCGGCTATTGATCTAAATGTCGATCTCGAACTCGATATCCACCCAACCAAGGACGGCGAACTGGTGGTCTTTCATGATGATCGTCTCGACGCTACCACGAATATGGAGGGTTGGGTACATGATTACCCACTTGAAGTTCTACGTGCTGATCTCGACCTCAGCAATGGAGTTGCGTCAGAGCGGGTTGGGATCGCCACCCTTGAAGAGGTCCTCGCCGTGAGTGGTACCGCCCAGGTCTCTATCGATATCAAGGAGGATCTAGGCAAGGATTCTTGGATCGAAGCGCGTGTTGGAAGCTGCTTGGCAGAGTATGCGATGACCGAGCGTGCGGTAGTCGCTTCGTTTCTCGATCCACCCTTGAGTCGCTTTCGTCAGCTCTACTCAGGGACTGCTACCGCGGCATCGAGTGCAGAGTCGATCCGTTGGTATCAGGACTATCAGAATCAGGAGGTGTCATCCCCACCCTATCAGGTTCTTTCGCTGCCATTGACGCTCATGGGCAGTGAGTATCTAACTAAAGATCTAGTCGATTGGGCGCACCGTCAGGGATTAGCAGTCTGGGTGTGGACGGTCAATGAGCCGGAGGACCTACGACGAGTTCAGTGTATGGGGTTCGATGTGGTGGTGACCGACTACCCAACGCGTGCATTGGAGGTTTACGTTGGCTAAAGTCATGGTTGCCATGTCTGGAGGAGTTGACTCCTCGGTTGCAGCCGCCTTGGCGGTTTCTGAAGGTCACGAGGTGGTTGGGGTAACCCTCAAACTTTGGGGTGGTGCCTCTGATTCAGGTTGTTGTTCGGTAGCAGATGTCGAAGACGCGCGCTTTGTCGCACACCAACTTGGTATCAAGCATCTGGTGTTCAACCTCACTGAGGAGTTTGAGACGGCGGTGGTGGAGCCGTACGTTCGTGGCTACCTCGGTGGTGAGACTCCGAATCCATGTATCGAATGCAATCGTAGCATCAAGTTCCAGGCGTTGGTTGAGCGCGCGCGCTCTCTCGGCTTCGAGTATCTGGCGACTGGGCACCACGCAAGGATTGGGTACGTCGATGGAACTCCTCTTATCCGTCGTGGAGTAGATACCGGGAAGGACCAGTCATATGTGCTGTCGGTGGTACCGAAGAGCTCTTTGTCGCAGCTTCTATTTCCAGTGGGTGAGATGACCAAGGATGACGTCCGAGCGATTGCCGCAGACATTGGCCTGCGAACAGCTGACAAGCCAGACTCGCTTGAGGTCTGTTTCATCTCGCAGAAGATGGGAAAGGAGAGTTTTCTCTCCTCCAGGGGGACGCTCCATGCAACTAAGGTGGTAGACACCGTCACCGGTGATGAGTACGAGGACAGCACCCCCTTTGAGGCGGTTACTGTCGGCCAAAGGAGACGCATAGGCGGCCTTGGGGACGGACTTCGCCGTTATGTACTCGCCAAGGATCCAAAGACGCGGGTCATCCAGATCGGCACGATCGATCGTCTGCTAACAGACAGGCTTCCTGTGACCACGGCCATTGATTACTTGGGAGACGGATGGCCAAAGGAGGGCCAGCTCCAAGGGAGCGCGCACGGGGCTACTAACCCAGGTGTTTTAAGCGCCACAGAGCTCGAGTTTTCCTCGCCTACACGACGCATCGCACCCGGCCAGACGGTGGCGATCTATCACGAAGATCTGGTCGTCGGATCGGCGATGGTGACCATGCCCGTGCAGGCAACCCACAATGGCTGATCGGATCGAAGACCTACGGGCGTTGCTCGACAGAGCGAGTTACGCCTATTATGTGCTCGATGCCCCTGTCTTGACCGATGCAGAGTACGACGTTCTGTTTAGGGAGTTGGTCGAACTTGAACGACTGCACCCCGAGCGAGCAGGTGCGACTTCGCCGACTCAACGGGTGGGCGCTACTCCTTCACAGCTTTTTGCTCCGGTCGAGCATGCGAGCCCAATGCTTAGTATCGACAATGTTTTTGACGTTAGCGAGCTCGATGCATGGGTCGATCGTCTTGCCCGCTTGCTTGATGGTGAGCCAACTCTATTCGTCGAGCTCAAGATCGACGGCTTGGCACTGAGCTTGCGTTATGACGGTGGATTGCTGGTGCAAGCGGCGACTCGCGGAGATGGCAGGATCGGCGAGGATGTCACGGCGAATATCTATGTGGTCGACGCAATTCCGAAGCGTATTGCCTATGACGCTCCGCTCGAGGTACGTGGTGAGATCTATCTGCCGCGCTCGTCGTTTCAGGCGCTGAACCAAGATCCGACACTAAAGGCGCCCTTTGCGAATCCGCGGAATGCGGCTGCGGGGAGCCTTCGCCAAAAGGATCCACGAGTCACGGCGAGCCGTGGCCTCGCCTTTTTCGCCTACCAACTCGAGGAGCCCACGCAATTCGAGACCCACCATGAGGCTCTAGCCTTTTTGAGTTCACTCGGTTTTGCTGTTGAGGAACATGGGTCCTTGGTCGATCAAGGACAGCTCTTCGAGCGCGTTCAGCAGCTTGATCAATCACGTGCGGATCTCGACTATGAGACCGATGGGGTGGTCGTAAAGGCTGATCGGATGGTGGATCGGAGACGGGTGGGTGTTACCTCACGAGCTCCTCGTTGGTCGATCGCATTCAAGTTTGCGCCCGAGGAGCAGTTGACGAGGTTGCTGGCTATCGACATATCGGTTGGAAAGACCGGAAAGATTACCCCTTTCGCCGAATTGGATCCGGTGGTGGTGTCTGGCTCGACGGTAGCGCGAGCTACTTTGCACAATGCGGAGCAGATCGAACGAAAGGATGTGAGGGTTGGTGACCTCGTCGTTGTTCGAAAGGCGGGCGAGATCATCCCCGAGGTGGTGGGACCAGTGCTTGCAGCTCGCACCGATGATCTGCCAAAGTATAGATTTCCTGATCACTGTCCGAGCTGTGGGTCTGTGTTGGTGAGGGATGGAGATGAGGCTGATTTCCGCTGCCCTAACAGGTTCTGCCTCGAACAGCTGGTACAGCGGCTGAGTCACTTTGGTTCCAGAGACGCTCTAGATATAGACGGCCTTGGTGAGATGCGAGCGCGCCAACTTGTGGAACTTGGGCTCGTAGGGATTCCCTCGGATATCTATCAGCTCAGCTCCGAGGAGTTTGCTCAGCTCCCTGGGGTGGGTGAGAAGATGATCCAGCGCTTGATGGCTGGCGTCGAGGTATCACGTGGACGGACATTGGGCCGAATTCTGTTCGGACTCGCTATTGACAACGTCGGTGTCCACGTCGCGCAGGTGGTCGCGGCGTCGATGCGATCGTTGGAGGATTTGTTGGTTGCAAAGGTCGAGGACCTAGTTGCCCTGGACGGTATTGGTGAGACAGTGGCCAGCTCTGTTGTGGGTTTTCGGGATGATCCCTATGGGTCTCAGCTGTTGTCAGGTTTGATTGCCCAGGGTGTGGTTGGTGCAACTGTGATACCCCAAGCCGCCTCGGATCGACTCGCTGGGCAGAGTTTTGTGATCACCGGGAGTTTCAGTGATTACTCACGCGACCAGCTTAGAGAGCTGATCATCGCCAACGGTGGCCGAGTCTCCGAGTCGGTCTCGAGGAAGACTGACTACCTGTTGGCGGGGGAGCGCGCCGGTTCGAAACTCGAAAAAGCTCAGCAGTTAGGAGTCGAGGTGATCGAGCTACCTGTGCTGCTTAGCCGCATCTCTTCTGAATGAACGGTCAACGAGTGCAAGAATAGAGATCGAGTGCAAGAGTAGAGGATATGATCTTTAGGCGTCTATCCGCCTCTTAGCTCAAATGCTGCTTTCGGTCTTACTGAGGTTGGGTGCGGCTGGTGCGATTGCTTCAGAACGTCTCAGTGTAGGCTATATCTGGATTAAAGGAGCTGACCGCCAGGTCGGGCGGTAATCGTAAGGTAGGTAACGAGCTGGCGAAGGCTACTGGTACGGACGAGAACATTGGCCGGGTCCTCAGTAACCGGTATCGAGTGGTGGCTCGACGAGGTTCGGGAGGCGCAGGCATTGTCTACCGTGCGATCGACGACCGACTTGGGCGAACTGTTGCTATAAAACTCCTGCAGCGTGGGCTGGCGGACGATCCTATCTTTCTGAGGCGTTTCCGCGATGAGGCACAGGCTGCGGCGCAGCTGAACCATCCTAACATTATGAAGGTCTTCGATTGGGGATCAGACGAAGGTGAGCCCTACCTTGTCATGGAGTATCTCTCCAATGGCTCCCTGCGCGAGCTCCATGCTCGTGGTAGCTCGTTGTCGACCTCGCAGGTTGTTCAGATCGGAGCCGCTACTGCGTCAGCACTCGCGTATTCGCATCACCGCAATTTTCTACATCGCGATATTAAGCCTGCCAACTTGCTCTTTGATGATGGTGGTCGAGTGAGGATCGCTGACTTTGGGCTCGTGCGCGCCCTTTCGGAGACCACGGTGACTGAGACTGGAGGCGGCATTCTCGGCACGCCGAGATACATGGCACCCGAACAGGTCGAAGGGAAACGCTCGGTCCCTGGTAGTGACGTATATTCGCTTGGACTTGTGCTCTATGAGGCACTTTTCGGTGCGATCCCTTTCCAGGGCGATACGCAACTGGCACTGGCGTTTGCAAGACTGCGGGATCCAGTCGTAAACCCTCTTCCTGACGATCCAGTCGCACGCTCAATCGTCTCGATGCTCGCACGTGACCCCGATAGCCGTCCGAGTGCGGCCGAGATCGAGCATGAGTGGAACGGTTTTGCTCGCGATCTCACGAATCCGGAGCCGCTGTTCGCCCCCGGAGCAGGAACGTTGGCCTCCACACCTGAGGTGGTCATGGACGATAGTTTGCAGTGGCTTGCCGACGGCAGTACGGTCGCGGTCGATCTCACTGACCATCTCGCGCTGGCTCGCGACGAGAGCAGTACGGCTATGCTCGCCGATCAGACCAGAGAGAACACGGACCATACGTCGGCGCTAGACATTAGCAACACGCCACGCCTAACCCCAGCGCCCCAAGACATGGAGGAGGTAGGAAGTCGGCGTCCGTGGTGGCTTCTCTTCTTCTTACTCCCGATCCTCGTGGCTGCCGCGCTCGGCGGTGCTGTCCTCTATCAGCGCCTTCGAACTATAAAGGTGGATGATGTCGCCAACTTGACAGCTTCATCGGCATCACAGCGGTTACGAGGCGAAGGGATTGCCCATATTGTTCTCGAGAGTCGATACTCATCCAAGGTACCATCAGGTCGCGTGATCGGATCAAGCCCTAGCGGTGGCCAGAGTATCCATCCAGATAGCAGCGTAGTGTTGTACGTGTCCAAGGGTCATGCACCGGTGTACGTGGCGTCCTTTCAGTCGGCTCAGTTCACGACTGCCCAACATGCCCTGACTGCCAAGGGATTTCTTGTTCGCCCCACCTATGAGTACTCACCTGACGTTCCTGCTGGTGTCGTGATGAGTGAGAGTCCGGTGAACCAAAAGGTACCATACCACTCTGTCGTCAAGTTCATTGTATCTAAGGGTCCAGCTCCAAGACCGGTGCCGAACGTGGTTGGCGTCTCGCTTACGACTGCGGAGGGTGACCTAACGAATCAAGGCTTTACCTATAGCGTCCAAAAGCAGTACTCCAATTCGGTCTCAAATGGGGATGTGATCTCACAGTCGGTCAGTGCCGGTACAGTCAGTGCGGTGGGGACAAGCGTGACTTTGGTCGAGTCGCTTGGACCCCACTATGTGCGTGTTCCGAATGTGGTTGGTGATGCTCTCGGTACGGCGGAATCTACGCTACAGAGCCAGGGATTTGTCGTCGGAACCGTGTCGGCTCCGTTTGGGGGCTCCATCGTACAGTATGAGAGTCCTGGTGCAGGCCAGACCGCACTCTATGGTGCCAGCGTAAACCTTCTGGTGATTCCATGATCTCTGAATACTGTCGTTGGAATGTTGTTGATGCTCCATCGCTTGTAGAGTGTGACCGAGAGAAAGAGGCGGTTTAGTAGATGACTGATTTCGATGCTTCGATGCTCGATGGGCTTAGCCAGCATGAATTCTTGAGTCCAGCTTGGCTAGACGAGTTTCGTGCTATCACCGATCGACTCAACATCGAGCCGATGCGGGTGGATGTTGCTCTGAAAATGAACCAGATTATCTCGGGCTGCCCCTTTCAGGAGGAGCCACTGAAGGCGTTCATTGATACCTCCTCAGGTGTCATGAACCTCGATCTTGGAGAGTTGGAGAACGCCGATCTTACGGTGGCGCTCGATTACGAGACAGCGAAGGCGCTTTTTGTTGATTTCAATCCTCAGCGAGCGATCGAGTCCTTTATCGCCGGAAAGATATTGGTCACCGGTGATATGACTAAGCTTCTTGGCCTCACCCAGGTTTTTGCGGGTCGGCCTGAAGGTGACCCGATGTCCTCCTTGTTGAGGGCGATTACAAGCTAGAGTCCTATCTCCCTTCGTGACACTGGCTGACTCGGTCGAGGTGAGGTCTAGGCTCAGGGGGATGACGAATCGGATCGACCAGGCGGATGTCGCTCATATCGCGCAGCTCGCGCGGCTGTCATTGAGTGGTGAAGAACTTATTGAATACCAGAGCACGCTTTCGCGAATTCTTGAGGTGATCGAGGTGATGAACTCAGAGGACCTCTCTAGCTACCCTCCAATGGATCATCCTTTGGAGACCGTGAACCTCTTGCGCGACGACGTTGTACATCCAGGACTCGACCGAGAGGTCGTTTTGGCGATGGCTCCAAGCTCCGAGGATGAGTACTTCCGGGTACCCAGAATTTTAGGAGCGCCATGAACGATGAGATTCTCGATTGGGGGATCGCCGAACTGGCGCGCCGACTAGAGAGTCGCGACGTGACGACGGTCGAGGTGATCGACGCCTACCAGGAGCAGATCGCTATCCAAGAGCCCGAGGTTGACGCCTTCCTCTCACTTGACCTCGACGCAGCGCATCGGCGGGCGATGGATCAGGACGATCGACGGTCGCGCGGTGAGACCCTTGGGCGGTTGGCGGGAGTTCCCGTCGCCCTGAAGGACAATCTATGTACGATGGAGTTCCCGACCACTGCGGCATCGAAGATCCTAGAGGGCTGGACCCCTCCCTATAACGCGACGGTTGTTGATCGCATTCTCGACCAGGATGGCATAGTCGTCGGCAAGACGAATCTCGACGAGTTTGCGATGGGATCCTCAACGGAGAACTCGGCCTACAAGATCACCAAGAACCCTTACGATCTGGAGCGAGTTCCTGGCGGTTCTTCTGGCGGTTCTGCGGCGGCGGTAGCATCCAGGATGGCGCTGGTGAGCCTTGGATCAGATACTGGTGGATCGATTCGCCAACCAGCATCCTTGACCGGCGTTGTGGGCTTTAAGCCGACCTATGGCAGGGTTTCGCGTTACGGTCTCCTCGCCTTCGCCTCCTCGCTTGATCAGATCGGTCCGTTGACTGCTTCGGTTGAGGATGCTGCGCTCGTAGCCGAGGCGATTATGGGTCATGATCCCAGGGACGCGACCTCTCTGCAGGAGGTGGCACCCTCGCTAGTGGCTTCATTGGCCGAGGGCGTACGCGGTATCCGCGTTGGAATATTAACGAACCTTGTCGAGACCGCGACTCCACAGGTACAGGCTTCGGTCTTGCGCGCCGCTGAAGTGCTAACTCAATCGGGAGCTAGCGTGGCCGAGATTAGCTTGGATGAACTTGCCTTCGGGCTGGCGGCGTACTATGTCGTGGCTCCTGCGGAGGCGTCGTCGAACCTAGCTCGATATGACGGCGTTCGTTACGGCCTTAGGGAGGCTGGCTCCACTGTTGAGGAGATGATGATCGCCACTCGAACAAAGGGCTTTGGACCTGAAGTGAAGCGACGGATAATGCTTGGAACCTACGCCCTTTCTGCCGGCTACTACGACGCCTTTTATGTCACCGCTCAGCGAGTTCGGACTCTGGTGCGCACAGCGTTCGCACGAGCGTATGCAGACTTTGATCTGCTTCTATGTCCTACATCCCCTACTACGGCGTTCAGGATAGGCGAACGTTCCAGTGATCCAGTCGAGATGTATCGTTCTGATGTCTGTACGATACCGTCGAATCTTTCGGGTGACCCAGCCATCTCAATCCCGGCAGGCGTCGACGCTGATGGCCTACCGATAGGAGTGCAACTTCTCGGTCCAGCGCTATCAGAACAGCTTCTGTTTAGAGGAGCTTATGCAGTTGAGAGGGGGCTACGTTGAAGACTCGAACAACCACTGGGCCAGCAGAGGGGTGGGAGTACGTCATCGGTCTGGAGGTCCATACGGAACTAAAGACCGCCACCAAGCTCTTTTGTGGATGTCCAAACGCTTTTGGCGAGGAACCAAACACCTCCGTCTGTCCGGTGTGTCTCGGGCTGCCTGGGAGCTTGCCGGTGATGAACGAGCAGGCGGTCGACTTTGCTATACGTGTTGGCTTGGCACTCGATGCAACCATCCAGCGAAGCCAATTCCACCGAAAGAATTACTTCTACCCTGATATGCCCAAAGACTATCAGATCTCTCAATACGATGTTCCTATCAACGCCAGAGGGCACCTTGAACTGCCTTCAGGTCGGGTAATAGGTATCGAGAGAGCCCACCTAGAGGAGGACACTGGAAAGTTGATCCATCGAGGGGGTCACGGTCGGATTGAGTCGGCTGAGTACTCGCTCATCGACTACAACCGCTCAGGAGTTCCGCTCCTCGAGATCGTCTCTGCACCTGACATTCGCGATCCAGAGGAGGCCAAGGAGTACGTAACCGAACTTCGTGCCATCCTCGTGACTGTCGGTGCGAGCGACGGACGCATGGAGGAGGGGTCACTCCGTGTCGATGCGAATGTCTCGGTTCGGCCGATTGGCGAGACGGGGTTTCGTACACGAGTAGAGATCAAGAATCTCAACTCATTGCGATCGCTGGTTCGTGCCCTTGAGTTTGAGGGTCTCCGTCAGGTGCACCTCTATGAAGACGGGGAGGCGATGATTCAGCAGACACGGTTCTGGGACGAGGCGCGCTCGGTCACCGGTGCCCTACGTCTGAAGGAGGAGGCGAATGACTATCGGTACTTCCCAGAGCCGGATCTGCCACCGGTGGCACCGGACTCCGATCTGATCGAGGAGCGCAGGGCACAGCTCCCCGAACTCCCGAGCGCGCGTCGTGGTTACCTTGCTAGTCTGCTGCCTGATTTGAGTGGTGATCTGCGTGAGACGGTGATCGCCGATGCGTGTTGGCCCTACTTTCGAGCCGCCATCGACGCGAACATCACTCCAGCCAGAGCAGCAGCCCGTTGCGCGAATGAGTTAACCGCACTGCTCGCCGAGATCGGTGAGCTGACCCCGACTCGATTTGTGGAGGTGTTGACTCTTGAAGATAGAGGCGAGCTGGGAGCGTCGCAGGTGAAAATCCTCTTGCGCGAGGCGTGTGTAGACGCGGCTACAGTACCCGATTTGATCGCCAAGCTTGGTCTTAGCGCTCGTGATCAGCGGGCGATTAAATCGATGGTAGCTGAGGTTATTGCACCCTTCGCTGATGAGTGGGAGCGCTATCTAGATGGCGATGAGAAGATAGCCGGTTTTCTAGTTGGACAGGTCATGCGTAAATACGGAAGGCAGATCTCCGGTGCCGATGCTCGCCAAGCCTTGGTTGAGCTTGGTGATGAGGCACGCAAGAGCACTGACTAGCAATAGCTGGTCGTCTTGGGTGCTATCGGCGCGAGATACTGGTCTACATACCATGGATGATCAGCACTAGAGGCGCACGGATGGCGCTACATTGACATACAGTTACGGCAATATTACACACAACCAGGGGGTAGCACATTATGAGCGAGACGAAGTCAATCAGGATTCGGAGCCAGGAGGTCACGGAGGGGCCGAGGCGAGCCCCGGCGCGAGCGATGCTCCGAGCGGTTGGTCTCAATGATGAGGATTTTTCCAAGCCACAGATTGGGATCGCATCTTCGTGGAACGAGGTTACGCCCTGCAACCTCGTGCTCTCCGACCTGGCGCAGCGCGCGAAGGCGGGCGTACGGGCCGCTGGCGGTGTGGCGTTGGAGTTCGGCACCATTGCCGTCTCGGACGGTATCTCCATGGGGCATGAGGGCATGCATTCATCACTCGTCTCCCGTGAGGTCATCGCCGATTCGGTAGAGTTGATGATGCACGCCGAGCGCTTTGATGCGATGGTGACACTGGCGGGTTGTGACAAATCGCTACCAGGAATGATGATGGCGGCGGCGCGCCTCGATTTACCATCGGTTTTTGTCTATGGCGGTAGCATATTGCCGGGGCGTTTTCGTGGCGAGACCCTTGACCTTGTAAGTGTCTTTGAGGCGGTCGGGGCTTATGCGACCGGCAGTATCGACGACCAACGACTTCTCGACGTTGAACGCAATGCATGTCCAACCAAGGGATCGTGTGCAGGCATGTACACCGCCAATACGATGGCCTCGGTGGCTGAGGCATTGGGAATGGCCCAGGTCGGCTCTGCCTCTGCGCCAGCCGTCGACCGTCGACGCGAGGATATCGCCTTTGAGGCTGGACGTTCGGTGATGAGGCTCTTGGAGTTGGGAATTACTCCTCGTCAGATCATGACCAAAGCTGCGTTCGAAAACGCGATAGCCGTCGTGATGGCCCTTGGGGGCTCTACGAATGCAGTGCTCCATCTGCTGGCCATCGCCTACGAGGCGAAGGTTGAACTCACTCTGGATGACTTCAACCGGATTGGTAGTCGAGTTCCTCACCTCGCCGACACGAAGCCGCACGGAAAATATCATATGACTGATCTCGATCGCATCGGTGGCATCCCGGTGGTACTTGCTGAGCTCTTGGACGCTGGTCTGTTGAATGGCGATTGCCTCACCGTAACTGGCCGCACTCTAGCCGAGGAGCTCCGGGTCTATGATCCACCCCGTCCAGATGGTGAGGTAGTGCATAACATCGATACCCCGATCCATGAGGTTGGTGGGATTGCAGTCCTGCGCGGATCTCTTGCTCCATCTGGATCGGTTGTGAAGGTGGCCGGGCTCGATCAGGAACACTTTGACGGCATCGCCCGAGTATTCGATCGCGAAGAGGCGGCACTTGACGCAATATTTGCAGGTCAGATTCGTGCCGGCGACGTTGTAGTGATTCGATATGAGGGGCCAAAGGGCGGCCCTGGTATGCGAGAGATGCTGGCGGTTACTGGCGCGATGAAGGGTGCGGGTCGTGGGCATGATGCTGCGTTGATCACCGACGGACGCTTCTCCGGCGGCACTCACGGATTCTGTATCGGCCATGTAGCACCAGAGGCGGCAGATGCGGGACCGATTGGTCTTATCCGAGACGGCGATCGGATCGTTATCGATGTGCCTACTCACGCTATCGACCTTCTGGTTGACGAGGCTGAACTTGCTCGTCGACGCCAGTCTTTCGTTCCTGCGCCCGCCCGCTATACCGAAGGAGCGCTCGGCAAGTACGCGCTTTTGGTAAAGGGAGCAGAAATTGGGGCAGTAACTGGCGGATAGTCGATGAGGTTGGGTATGCTTCTTCACATGATCATTCGACGCTCGTTGGTAGTACTCCTTCGTTAGGGCACGGCTCCTCGTAGCGTCGTGCCCAAGACCTCCCCTACCGGGAGGTCTTTTCGTATCTACGCTCAAGGGAGCCTTCTAAGACAAGGAACTAGTCGCTGGGTGTCGCTTGCGCGTATGCATGAAGGAGGCGGCCATGAAGTTAACCGGAGCACAAGCACTGATAAAGTCGCTTGAGATGCAGGGGGTCGAGACGGTGTTTGGCCTTCCAGGCGGAGCCATTCTCCCCGTCTATGACCCGTTGTTGGAGTCACCAATCCGCCACATCCTTGTGCGCCATGAACAGGGTGCTGGCCATGCAGCCGAAGGCTTCGCGCAGGCCACAGGACGTCCGGGAGTTGCCATCGTGACTAGTGGTCCTGCGGCCACTAATATCGTAACCGCGGTTGCAGACGCCTACGTTGACTCCATACCTATCGTGGTGATCACCGGTCAGGTCGCTACGACCTCGATAGGAACTGATGCGTTTCAAGAGACCGACACCACAGGCATCACGATGTCGGTCACCAAACACAATTGGCTTATCACACGGGCAAGTGACATACCAAGGGTGATAGCCGAGGCCTTTCACGTTGCCACCACCGGTCGGCCGGGACCCGTCGTTGTTGACCTCCCTAAGGACGTTGCCAATGACACCATGGAGTGGTACTGGCCTCGCCGGCTGGATCTGCCAGGCTATCAACCAACGGTCAAGGGGCACGCGAAGATGATAGAGCAGGCGGCGGCGATGATCGCGAGCTCGAAGAGGCCTGTGATCTATGCCGGCGGTGGGCTGATTAGAGGTAACGCATCCGCGGAGTTGCAGGCGTTAGTGGATCGCTCTGGCATCCCGGTGGTGACAACTCTAATGGCGAGAGGCGTCATCGCAGACTCGCACCCACTGTGTCTAGGGATGCCAGGAATGCATGGTAACTTCACTGCCGTGACCTCGCTTCAGCAGGCAGATCTGGTTATTGCACTCGGCAGTCGCTTTGATGATCGCGTGACCGGCAAGGTCGATGCCTTTGCCGCCAAGGCGCGCATCATACATGTCGATATCGACCCAGCCGAACTTGGGAAGGTGCGTCGGCCTGATGTTCCTATCGTTGGTGATGTGAAGTCGGTGATCCCTGAGATCACTCGGCACCTCCCAGCTGAGGCACCCGATCTATCGGAGTGGATCGCCCAGTTGCGTGCCTGGAAAGAGCAGTACCCGTACTCGTACGAACCCTCACTTCCGGGTGCAGCCATAAAGCCTCAGTATGTCGTCGAACGCATCTCAGCTCTGGCGCCAGCCGATACGGTGGTTGTCTCGGGTGTGGGGCAGCACCAGATGTGGGCTTCTCAATACTTTAAATTCGAACGACCAAACTCGTGGATTAACTCAGGGGGTCTTGGGACGATGGGCTTTGCGGTGCCAGCTGCTATTGGAGCAAAGACTGGTCGTCCGCAAAGTACGGTCTGGGCCATTGATGGCGATGGGTGCTTCCAGATGACTGCGCAGGAGCTGGTGACCGCGACGGCAGAACGTATCCCTATCAAAGTTGCTATCTTGAATAACGGTTATCTTGGTATGGTGCGCCAGTGGCAAGAGATGTTTTACGAGGAGCGTTATTCGGAGGTGTTCCTCTCGCCCGATCTTCCAGACTATGTGAAGTGGGCCGAGGCGATGGGTGCCGTTGGTTTTCGTGTCGATCAGGTGAGTGAGGTGGACCCAGTTATCGAGAAGGCGAATCAGATTGACGATCGACCGGTTGTGATTGACTTTCGTGTTGACACCTTTGAAAAGGTCTTTCCGATGGTACCCGCCGGAGCACCGAATGATGACATCGTGTTGCCTCCGCATCAGCAGAGAGGACGATGATGGTTGATCGATCTTCGAACCTTGTCCCAATTGGCTCTATTCGTCCGCCGGTTGAGGGTAGGCATCATATCCTGAGCGTGCTAGTCGAGAACCGTGCCGGTGTGCTTGCAAGAGTGGCGTTGTTGTTCTCTCGACGTGGGTACAACATCTATTCTCTCGCGGTGGCTCCAACCGATGACGAGCGATTTTCGAGGCTCACCATAGTTGTTGATGTGGAGACGGTTCCACTAGAACAGATAACCAAGCAGCTGCATAAGTTGATCAACGTTATCAAGATCACCGAGATCGACCCGGCTGACGCGCTCGAGTACGAGTGCATGCTCGCCACTATCAACGCTGAGGTTGGTGCTCGTTCCAAGGTGATGGAGCTAGTCGAGATCTTTCATGGTGAGATTATCGACGTTTCGATGGACAGACTTACAGTCGTCTTTGCGTTGTCACCCGAGAAGCTAGATGATGTAGAGGCGTTCCTTGCTGAGTTTGGTCTGATCGAGCTACAGCGAACCGGTAGGATTGCTCTCAGTAAGCTGCCAAAACCCACACGCAGATCTAAGAAGGGAAGAGTATCATAAATGGCTCAGATGTATTACGACAACGACGCAGATCCGTCGATTATCAGCGGCACGCGTGTCGCTATCATTGGTTACGGTTCCCAAGGCCACGCTCATGCACTCAACCTCTCTGACTCAGGGGTTAAGGTGCGAGTTGCGCTTCGACCAGGCTCCTCCTCGGGTGATAAGGCTTGGGCTAGTGGGCTCGAGGTGTTGTCAGTGCCGGAAGCTGTCAAGTGGGCGGATCTCATCATGTTTCTCGCGCCCGACACCGTGCAGAAGGAGATCTATGAGAACGAGGTAGCCCCACACCTTCGTCCTGGCCAGACGCTTGGGTTCGCTCATGGCTTCAATATTCGATTCGGTGAGATCGTGCCGCCAGAGGACGTTGCGGTGATCATGATCGCGCCTAAAGGTCCTGGCCATCTCGTTCGGAGGACTTACGAAGAGGGCGGAGGCGTGCCTTCGTTGGTGGCCGTCGCCAACGACCCTCAAGGAAACGGTCATGCATTGGCGCTCTCTTACGCCTGGGGTATCGGCTCCACGAAGGCTGGCGTGCTTGATACCACCTTTGCTGAGGAGACTGAGACCGATCTCTTTGGCGAGCAGGTGGTGCTCTGCGGTGGCTTGAGTGAGCTGATTGTCGCTGGCTTCACGACCCTGGTAGAGGCTGGTTACCAGCCGGAGTCGGCCTATTTTGAGTGCCTGCACGAGATGAAACTCATCGTTGACCTCCTTTACGAAAATGGTCTAGCGGGCATGTGGTTCTCGGTCTCAGAGACGGCTGAGTACGGGGGCCTTACACGCGGGCCACGTATAGTCAATGAGGCTACACGCGCAGAGATGCGGCGTATTCTAGCTGAGATTCAGGATGGAAGCTTCGCGCGAGAGTTAATCGATGAGATGGCAGCCGGTCGACCTCGATTTAATCAACTACGCCAACAGGCCAAAGATCAATCAGTCGAGCAGGTGGGGGCGACTCTGCGTACAATGATGCCGTTCCTGTCTACGAAGTCAAAACTGACCGAGGTGTCTGGGGGATAGCGTGATCGCTTCCACCCTGCGTACCTGGCGTAAACCGGTGCTATGGGGGGCGCTGAGTCTGGGGGCTCTGGTTGCCGTGCTCGATCGTGATCTAGATAAGGTCGTACACTCGTTGCCGAGTTCCGCGCTCGGCGGTGGTCTGTTGGCTGTTTTTCTCGCGGCTGGTGCTGTGAGTCTAGGGGCGCGATGGGGCCGACTTTTCGCGGGTCTGGTAGCGGGCATGACTGTTGTATACGCGCTAGTGGTTTGGTATTCGCTCAGTCATCAGGGCCTCCTCCATCAGAGTGCGGCCCCGTGGTTGCTGGTTGGATGTGCACTCGCCATTTGGATGGAGGGGTGCCACCAATGGTCTAGGGTCAGTGGACTAGCAGATCTTGTGCTCGCGGTCTTTGTACTTGTGTCGGTTGCGATCTTGGCTAGCGGGGCATCACTCGGTCTCCAGAACACAGCGGCTGACCTGGTCCGAGGTAAGGACGCTGTGACGTACTCGGCGATTGCTCTCTTGGCCTCCGTGTTAGTTCTTGTTGGCTCGCGCTGGGCGCCTAATCTTCGCCGATCCGCAGCGCCAGACGGTCGTTTTCTCGATCACTCCCTCAGCCTTTCGTTGATGTTGAGGTACCCAGGGCTATCCTTGGGTGCCTTGAGTACAGCTCGCGTCGGTCGACTGACGTGGTTAAGGGCTGTCCTAGCTGCGTTGGCGCTCGTTCCATTAGGTATAGGCCTTTCCGAGGGCATGTTGGTTCTTGGCCCCCTGGTAGCTGGGCTAGGTTGCTGGCTGGGTTGGGAGCTGAGTCCAGTCGCCTCGTCGCTGGTGCAGCCGACCGGGATTCTCGGCATCCTTCCGCGAACTCGGGGATCCTATGGTCGTCGTGCCGCCGTGGCGCCTGCTTTGCTTGCAAGTCTGTTGCTCGTGACGGCTGTTGGCTTGGCGTGGCGGCAGAGTTATCTCATTGGTTTTGGTACTGTGCTGGTATTAGCTTTGGGTTGCGGAGTCGGATTTGTAGGCGCCGGTGTCGCTCTTCGGGTGATGGCATCTGATCAGGAGATTGTTCAATCACGCTGGGTAAGTGGGGTGCTCGCGGTCGCGTTTGCTGGTTGTGCACTAGCACCGCTAGTCCAGCTGAACAATGCATTTGCTGTTCACGGCCTGTTTCTCGAGTATGTGATCACGGGAACGAGCTTCTCGGTCATCATGGGTGTAGTCGGTATCTCGTTGACTAGCTGGTGGCAAGGAGAGATCCGTGACTCCTAGAACGGTACTTGAGGTGCGTGGATCGGTGTCCCGCGAGGGTGCCTCGGTCCGTCTCGGGACCTGGAGCCTTGCCGAAGGTGAATCGATGTTGCTGACCGGTGGATCACAGGACCTTGTCGTTCGCGCCTTCCTCGGCCTCGAGTCGAGTGCACAGATTACGGTGTTGGGCGCTAAAGCCGGGAGCCGGGAGGCGCGTTCAGTATTAGCGCTAGCGTTTGCAGGTTTTACACCGATGCCGTCGCTCAAGGTGCTCGAACATCTCGCGTTGGCGGTAAGGATAGGTCCTCCTAGGCTCGGGAGGGTACCGTCCTTTCGAGAGGTCCTGGATGAGGTAGGACTGCTCTCCTCGGCTAACGAAGCGGCAGCAAGTCTGGACGCAGATGGGCGATTCCAGCTCTCATTGGCCATGATGTTAGTTCGATTGCTACCGGTGTGGGTGGTGGCGCCGCCGATACCCTATCGGGCCTCGACTGGAGTGGTTGAGCGAATGAGACAGGCTCTCGATGCGGGCGTCGCGATCGTCTTTCTCTCCGATTCTGAGCTGGGTCAGGCTCTCAGCCGTCAATCACGCCGCTTGGATATGAGGTTGACGCAAGATTAAGAGACTGTGAAGGACAGCCCTTGCATCCGGCGTGCCAGCTATGCTCGATCCAAAGTACGAGGAGGTAGGCATGATAGCGACAAGACTCCGTCAGCGCAGAGCGACAACAGCTCCTGTGCAAGGTACTCCGAGCCGTCCCAAGGTGGTGGTCGTAGGTGCGGGTTTTGCTGGACTTGCAGCAGTCGAAGAGCTTGCAAAGTTTACTGCGGATGTGACCCTGGTGGATCGTCACAACTTTGCTACCTTTCAACCACTACTGTATCAGGTGGCGACAGCGGGGCTGAACCCTGGCGACGTCGCGTTTCCCATTCGAACCGTGATCCGGAGTATGGCTAGGACGAAGTTCGAACAGGGTGAGTTGGCCTCGGTCGATGCTGAGCGCAAGTTCATAGTGCTAGAGGATGGTCGAACCCTTGATTATGACTACCTCATTCTCGGGGTTGGAGCGACCGCCAATTACTTCGGCATAGCTGGCGCCCGTGAATATTCGCACGCTATCTACACCCTTGACGAGGCGCTCGATGTGAGAAACCATCTCTTTCGCCAGTTCGAGCAGGCGGTCGCCCATGGCGTACGTGACGGTGCACTCACTTTTGTAGTCGTTGGAGGCGGTGCGACAGGGGTGGAGCTAGCAGGTGCGATCGCTGAACTTGCCCATAAGGCTCTCTATACCGATTACACCAGTCTAAATCCGGACGATGTCAAGGTCATCCTCATCGAGCAGCAATCTCGACTTTTGGAGGCGTTCCATGAGGAGCTATCAGAGTATGCCCGCCGGGAGTTGCGCACCCGAGGTGTAACCGTTCTTTTGGAGGAGACGGTTGAGGCACTCGAGCCTGGTGTTATTCTGCTCCATAGTGGACGTGAGATTCAAAATGGGCTCGTCCTTTGGGCGGCCGGAGTAGCTGTTCCCGCGGTCGTCGGGCGTCTAGGACTTCCCACTGGTAGGGGTGGGCGCCTGATGGTCGGTGGTGATCTGCGAGTAATCGGCTCTGAACATATATTTGCCGTTGGTGACACTGCCTTGGCGTCGGACCTGAGTGGCAACCCACTTCCACAGCTCGCGCAACCTGCCATCCAAGGTGGGCGCCATGCAGCTCTACAGATCTGTGCCCTCGCCAAGGGAGAGACAACGTACCCATTTCGTTATCGCGACAAGGGAACGATGGCGACGATCGGGCGCCGCGCCGCCGTTGCAGAGGTGGGGCATGGGATACGGCTTAGTGGAACTCCTGCCTGGCTCGCATGGTTGGGGCTCCACGTTGTTACCCTCTTGGGTTCGCGCAACAAGGCCTCGGTCATGATTAACTGGACTTGGCACTACATATCTTGGGGCAAGGGTCCAAGAGTCATTCTTGGAGGTTGATCTCCATCTGGGTGAAGGCGACCATACGCCGGAGTGCCTGGTAGTTGTGGCTAATTCCCTGGAAGCGATCTTGACGAGTGCGGATCTGTTCAGAGGTTGCACCTCCAAAGAAACCAAAGTGATCAAGCACTCGTTTCAGGTCCGCCAGAATAGGGGCACGCCCGAGCTCAGCGGCGTGAGCCATCGCGCATGCCACCACCCCTGCTTGGATATCGGCGAGTTGTTCACCAGGTATGGTTTGGATCGTGCCAGCTAGATGTTCATACAGCGAGAGCGCATAACCTTGATCTGGACCAGGGCGTCCATTCAACTGACCTTGTGCTAGTTTCCTGCCTGTTAGCTCTGCTGGTCGATGCAAGGTGAGCTCTACTGGGTTGACGTCAACCCAGTAGAGCTCACCTTGCATCGACCAGCAGAGCTAACAGGCAGGAAAC
>DAHZQE010000162.1:0-4446 GCA_027409005.1 Ferrimicrobium sp.
GCAGCGCCAATGAGCAGGAGGTTGCGTCGACCGAGACGATCGATGAGCTGTAGCCGTGGTCAGATGCTTCCCCTGTCACACGTGGAATGACTCCAACTTACGAAGAAGAGCCAGAATAAGGTCATCAGGGTTTTGACGACACCTACACGCGCCAAGGGTGCAACGATTAGCCTCTGCGTCGCAATGGGTTGGGCTTGCGCTGATCAGTCTTACCGAAAATACCGGTAGTAAGGAAGCTGGAGTTGGCGATACCGATGGCCTTGAAAACAGTCGGGGAGTCTAGGAGCGACGTGATCAGCATATGCATTGTTCTGCCCTTGCAACCATTTTTCCACTTACAGTAGTTGATGGCGTTGATCCCAGAACCGTTTTGCCAAAGGAAAAGCATGCCGCCGAGGAAGAGGCGCCATTGCAACTGTCGCTTTGCGGCAACGGCCTTGAAAGGTGCCCAAAAGCCATTACCGATGCTGTGCGTCTGCTCTTCGAGAGCGGCATCCAAAAAGGCGACTTCTTCCACAATGTAGATATCGTCGGATGCCAGACAACGGATCCAGCTGAGGTTGTCGAGAGCCTGTTGACGACGTCCCTCGCTGAGTAGCCACCTCGGCGATTCGTGCAACCAAAAGCTCCCTGCAAAAAGCATGCCAGCGGGTACGAGCTGGACCGCGAATGGGATGATCCACTGTTTATGGCTTGGCGCCATTGTCTGCGTGAGGCCGTAATTGATCCAAAAGCCCACAAGACCACCAATCTGCCAGCCAAGCTCGTAGACTACGGGGCTAAAAGTTAGATGTTTGACCTTTTGAACACACCTTCTGACTTTTCAGACTTACTGCCAACAAGTCTTCCACGTACGGCAGGAGGGGCCAATTCGGAGATGTAGATTGGGACGACCATGCTGCAACCTCCCACACCAAGACCAGCGAGGACACGTCCGGCCTGCAATCGATGGGGAAAAGGGTCAGCTAGTTTCTCAACCTTCCCTTTCGCCTCCATGGAGAACATACGTAGATGAGACCCAGGCCGCGTTCGCCATTGGCTCCGAGCATGAGTCCTGCCCCGAGAATAAAGACCGCAGTCCAGATCATGAGACTCCGTTTCCTTCCCACATAATATGCAGAAGCGTATGCGAAGATTGATCCGAGAATTGCGCCAGCTTGGTACACAGAGACGATGTTCGCTTTCACCAAGGCGAGGTGGTCTTTCGACATTTCCGCGAAGCGAAACTCTGTGGCGAAGGACGGTAGGGCCAATGTTGTGCCGATGAAGGCACTGTCGTATCCGATCATGCATGATGCGAAGGAGGCAATAGCGGCGCAGGCATACACTCTCCAGTCTGCCAAGAAATTAGGTCGAAATCCTGTAATGCCTTTTTCAGACCAGACTTACTGTAGACGGCCTTAGGCGTCGGCCTGTCCTCCACAAGAGCGAAGAGACCCATGGTGATTGCGTCTCGATGCGAGTAACCTCAAATGTAGTATCTGAATATTGAGCTGGAACCCTAAGGAGGAGGACTAGTGGCAAGATAAATGCGCTGTGAGACGAAGGGAGAATCGTGGGGTAGTTGACGCCTTTACATACCCCAGTCTGGGGTATCATCATACGCTGGTCGACGTAGTCGTGGTTGCAAGAAACGTCTAGCCCTAGCACATACCCAGGCGTGGCGGGCACCTGGAAATATCTTCATCCACGCGGACCTGCTCCTCGCCGCTGCGGATCAAACCCTATTGTCGACCGTCTTCGCCCATTCTCGTGGATCTGCGTGAGCGGGGTGGAGACGAGGGGGCGCTAGAACGGGCGAGGCGAGGTGAATACAAGCGGAGATGCTTTCTTCCACGAAGTATCGGCCCTTTTTGTGAGCTCACTCCACCTGTGTCCGTCCCCGAGACGAGCAGCGGCCGATTTTGTGCCGACAGCAATGAC
This sequence comes from Ferrimicrobium sp., assembly GCA_027409005.1. GTDB lineage: Bacteria > Actinomycetota > Acidimicrobiia > Acidimicrobiales > Acidimicrobiaceae > Ferrimicrobium. The sequence goes on from DAHZQE010000162.1 coordinate 1,924, forward strand.
AGCCGCAAGGTGCCGATGTGGGATGTGCTTTGCTCCGGGGAAAAGACCAAGGCGCCATCTGCGCCACTGCTAAACATGAGCTTTGCCGCATCACTGCAGACCCGGTGCCATTTGTTCGCCTGGACTCCCTGCTCGTCGAAGCATCACAGCTTGTGCTGCATACCGCTTGGTCGCGACTAATCTTCAATTGGAAAAACATAATACATAATATTCGAACGGTCCAGCCTGGCTCAAGTAGACATGCCGATACAATCAGGGAGCAATGTCTTCACGTGTCCTGATCCATCCGTCGATCACCTCGACAGGCACGGTTACCTCTTTGGCTATCCTATCGCACACTCTTTGAGCCCACTTTTACACCAGACCATATACAACGGCTTAGGACTGCGATGGGGCCAACTATTGCTACCGTCCACCGACATGTCGCAGTTCCTGCGATTGCTTCGCGATGAACGGTTATATGGCAAGCCTCCACCTCAATCAGTGGCAATTTGACCTGGATACTGACCCACTTGCAGGTGCCTCAGTAACCATGCCCAACAAGCTCGCCATCATGCCTCATCTAGACGACATAACCCCGGAATGCCGGGCAATAGGTGCCTGCAATACCATCTTCCGTCGTGGCGACCAATATGTGGGTACCAATACCGACATGATCGGAGTCCGGGATTCGTTTCTCCAGAATGCCAACGAGGACCTCTTCAGGGGCCGGCCTGGTATGGTAATAGGCGGAGGCGGCGCTGCTCGTTCAGCTGTCTATTGCCTGGTCAAGTTCCTGAATTGCTCGACCGTCTATGTCGTCAACCGAGATAAAAGCGAAGTAGACGCTGTAGTTGATTGGTGTAAAGACCAAGGGTATGGCGACGGTCTCATACACGTTGCTACCGCCGAGCAGGCGCAAGGCTTAGACGGCCCTGGAGCGATTGTGGCGTGTGTGCCCAACTATCCACCAAAGACTGATGCGGAGAAGGAGGCGCGGAAGATCACAGAAGTCTTCCTTAGCAAGCCTCACAAGGGCGCGATACTGGAAATGTGTTATCATCCGACGCCATGGACAGAAATTGCCGAGCTGTCGTCGAAGGCCGGCTGGCAGGTCATTGTTGGGACGGAAGCGGTCATTTACCAAGGCCTGGAAGCCAACAGGTACTGGACTGGCAGGGATGTTGCCGAGATGCCAGTGCAGGAGGTGAAGAAGGTCATAGCCAACGAACTGGCCAAGTCGAGGTTATGAATGGGCCTGCCAGGTATCACCCTTCCGACGTGTATATGAATGTAGCCAAACATGTATCTTTCGGTGCTTCAACGCGGCTGTGCCTTAGAATGAGCAGATACTGTAGCACCCGACGAGATCGATTGGATGTTTTCTGTTCAAGAGATATCGCCTGCGTTAAAACACATGGCCTCGAAGCTGGCTGTCCCAGTGCAACGGCATTTTCCGTCCAGCTTCCCAGTACCCATCGGCCTGCTTCTCACTGTAGCGTAGCACGTCGCGCGAAATTGACGACCAAAAGACGTAAAGGGCATCTGGTAGACTGTATTGGCGGCCCATGAGATTCCTCGTGCGACGACTTTCTCCGTATTACACGGAAAGGGCCGGAAGCATTAATTGAGGGCGAGGTTCCTTTCCACGGGCTCGGCACGTGTCACCTACGGCCCGGATGGCTTCGCCCGGCTGAATGCTCTTCCGGATGTTCAACATCCAGCATCAGAATCGTTCATCCACACCCGGAAGCATACGCGCCAGGGCCAAAGTGCTGAGATGGTGATAGTTGTTCCACAGCCGTCGCAGGCCGAGCCGCCGCAAAGATACCTGTTATGGAAGTGGGTGTGGCATCCCGGGCTCACTGTTGATTGCTCTTCGCAGATCAAGAGGCGGCAAGACGGACGCGTAGGAGATATCTTGCTTTCCTTCCAAACCTAGATCATTCATTTATAGACACAAAGCCAGTCTCCCACAACCCACTGCGAGCACAGCACAGCGATCCTTCTCTGCTGGCTGGACGACTGAAGAACCCGGCCCACCTGTCGCCGGAACGCGAGACAATCATGCCCTGCCGACCAGCAATTTCATCTCACTCCTTAGGCCGGGCTTGGGTGCATGGGTTGCCTAAGAAGCTTGACCAAGCAGCAAAGTATGGCTTCGACATCGAACTTTTCTACGAAGACCTCGTCTATGTCGCCAAAGAGCTCCCCGGCGGTGCCATTCCCGAGAACCTATCGGCAGCTGCCCACATAATCCACTCACTGTGCGACGAGCGAGGCATCTCAATCGTCTGCCTACAACCCTTTATGCACTACGAAGGCCTGAGGGACCGACGAAAGCACGCCAAGAGGGTGGAGGAGATGAAGTTATGGATTCGAATGGCCACGATCCTTGACACTCAAATCATTGCAATCCCTTCCACCTTCCTCTCGAGGGAGAAAGCTAGCGGCGACTTGAGCGTCGTCGTGGCAGACATGCGAGAAGTTGCCGACCTTGCTGCACCGCATGGTATAAAGCTTGCGTATGAGAGTCTCGCCTGG
>DAHZQE010000029.1:0-3002 GCA_027409005.1 Ferrimicrobium sp.
AGGTCAAGCTCCAAGAGATGACGAGCCCTGCCTACTCTCCGCAGCGACATCCAGGGCCTCTACGAACTATACACCGTCGCAATAAGCCGAGCGTGTCGAGGTGTAACTGCTCACACGAGCCTCAGCTATACCACCATACCCCAAAGATCCGACCAAGATCGAATAGAGAATAAAACGCTCAGAAAACCGTGACGAATACCAGACCGAGCTATTAGCGCCATGATCGAACAGGCGCTCCTAGCTCAAATAGACTGGATAGCAGTTTGTCGCTCACGCTGCTGTATTTTTACGCTTAGACCGACCTCTCCGAATCAGACTTACAACAACGCCAACGATGATGACGACAATGACGATCGTCGAGATCATTGAGATCAGCTTTAGGACAAAGGAGATCAAGGCGAAGGCGATGATCAACCCTAAGATTCCCAACACTACCTTGATGATGTTGCTCATAGCAACCTCCTCTCAAGAAGCCATTCTAGCGCGCCATGGACCGCAGACCAAAGGAAGGCGCTTCGCAAAGTCCCATCTAAGTCAACAGGCAGCTGCTAGCTAGTAATGTCGCGTTGCGAGAAGTTAAATACTGCAAGTAGATAGAACACAGCCATCCACCCCAGCTGTTCAAGGAGATCTTTATAGATGGGACCAGCAATAATCGGAGACCGAAAAATGTTGATGAATGACGACCAGTAGTTCGAAAGCAGGATAGGTCGAATCTTCTCGAGCTGTGGAATAGCGTCAAGCACCTCCGACGCAATCGCTACCGTCACCGCTATCGAAGTCGCCGCCAACGAGGAGGAGGTAAAGGTGGAGACGGCGATGCCAACCATGGTGACCGAGAAGATCGAGGCACCCACAACAAGGGCGGCGAGCATCGCCTCGCTGACTCCGTGCAGGAAAGATATCGGTACCCCTGAAAGGGTAATCACCTGATGATGAGGGAACAGAATAGAACCGGCAACCAAACCTATAACAGCTATTGTGAGGCTCAATGCAAGCGTGTACACCAAAGCCGCCACGATCTTGGCATGAATAATTCTTGCTCTCGGCACGCGACGTACCAAAAGATAACGCAAAGAACCATTAGCAGCATCGCCTGCGACCGAATCGCCTGCAATGATGGAGGCGGCGAGTGGGAGAATCAAGGTCTCCATCGACGCAAGCGCAGCGAGCGGGAGAAAGACCGCATTCTGGGTGATCTCAGCAAAGAACGCGGGGCCACCCCCATGGGGTCCACCATGACTGGCAAAACGAACAACTATCCCTAGAAGAATCGGAACTAGCGAAATTAACCCGAGGATGATCAGGTTGCGTGGCCTTCGAAAAACCCGTTTCAGCTCCTCAACGAACATCGAAACCCTCACCAACTTCAGCGATAAAAATCTCTTCCAAACTTGGAGTAAGCCAGGTAAACTCAGCGATCTCGATACCGTCGACAATCATCGCCTGCAATAGACGCGGTCCATCCTTCGGACTCAGATCCGCCATCACCGCCGGCCCATCTAACCTCGCTTGAGGACCAATCAGCTCCATGATGCGACCAACCGGGGTTCCTAGAATCTTCAGTTGTTGGGGGTAATCGCTTCGCAGTTCGTCGAGAGCTCCAGACTTCACCAAACGACCTTGCGACATGAAGGCAACGTGCGAACAGATCTGTTCTGCCTCTGCGAGAAGGTGGGTAGAGATAAACACGGTCTTGCCTCTTGCAGCCAACTCCCCGATCAGACGACGAACCTCACGCATACCACTCGGATCGAGTCCATTAGTTGGTTCGTCAAGAATATAGAGATCTCGCTCGCCCAGAAGTGCCTGTGCGAGTCCGAGCCTCTGACGCATTCCCAATGAGTAGCGACCAACCGGCCTGTCCACCACCATCTCAAGGCCGACCGCCTCTAACGCATCTGCAATCAACTTGGGACGCCCTGATCGCCGGATCCCCTCAGCAGCCAAGAACCGATCCAAGTTCTGGCGTGCGCTTAGATACGGCACGTATCCGGGACCCTCTATAAAGGCACCGACCCTTGGGAGAACCCGATGGAGTCGAGAGCTCTTCTGCTCGCCCAGCAGAGAAAAGCCACCAGCATCGGCGAAAATGAGCCCAAGAACGATGCGTATAGTGGTGGTCTTGCCAGCCCCATTGGGGCCTAGAAACCCAAAGACAGCACCTTCGTTGACCGAGAAGGTCACCTCGTCAACCGCTGTTTGGCCACCGAAACGCTTGGTGAGGCCATCAGCCTCTATGATGGCGACACTCACCTAGCAGACAGACTAGAACCCAAGCGCCCCAGCGTCGCTCTCTAACACGGAGCTGCGCACAGCACCGGCAAGAATCGACCCATTGGGCAAGACCAACATATTTACTAGTTCGGTGTGGATCAAGCTCGCCGTACCACCATTTGCGAGCGTGACAGGAGTTTCGAGATCGCTGAGGGCTGTAGAGCCGAGTGCACTCGACAGCTTGCTCAAACTACCCTTTGGGAGCTCGACAACCGTCTGCCAGCTTGTTCCTAGCGTCACTGGCTTCGTAGTAGAGGTAAACGGCGAGAACATAGACTTAAGTTGACTCGCGGTGACCGTATTTACCGTGGTACCCGCAGGCGGGGTAAAACTGAAGTTGGTCGCGCTTGGGCTAGCGAAACTGATCGACTGGTAGTCCATCTGCAGCACCGGCGTGGAGGAGTGGACCGAATACACCGAGACCCCTAGCACATGATAGTTCTTTGCATCCACGGAGAGCCGAATAGACGAGATCGACGATCCACTCTGGAGCGGTGCCAACGACAGCGTATAGGCAGCATGTCCAGCCACGTAAACATTGGATCCAAGCTTGACTTGTGACGTTGGAGCCAGCCGATTCACGAGATTATCGGCCGCAACCGTCGGGTTAGTCCCCTGGCTAAGCGCAGTGGACTGCGTCGTAGAGCTAGCTTGAAAGTGGGAGGCCTTAGATCCAGCTGAACTCCAGAGCCATGTCCCGCTGCTGTTTACGTATAGATCCCTCT
>DAHZQE010000033.1:0-4358 GCA_027409005.1 Ferrimicrobium sp.
AGTATCACGCCCCAGAATGAGGAGATCACGTAGCCGCCATGAACATCGCGTCAAGGATCAAAGATCGCCAAATCAACCGGTTCACTCGCTATAGGGAAGTGAAGAAGATCCTTGATGAGAGGTTCCTACGCCGAATGCAAAGCCGAGGAATCCCGACAGATGATGCTGCTACCGCTCACGGCCCGACTCCAAGCAAACCACGACAACGAAAGTTGGACGTGGGAGGTAAACAACCATCGACTCGCCCTAGTTCTGTCCCTGTGGATAGGGCAGAACACTCAAAGGCGGCTGGAGAGCGAAAATGAGTCCTACAGATGCCTAGGTTCTCTGGAGCGAAAGTCAGCTATCGTGGTAGTCCCGATGACCAGCTACCCACCTTGGATACACTCCCCTTCCAGGTAGGCTCGACAAGGAGTGCCACTTGCAAGTGGCACTCCTTGTTTGGCTCAACATATCACCCTAAAGAAAGATAGAGCATGACCATGAACAACGACCTAACGATAGCTCGGGCAGCCCACCTCAAACCAATCGCTGACATCGCCCGCGAGATGGGCATCGGACCTGATCTATTGGAGACTTATGGCAACAGTGTTGCCAAAATCAAACTCGAGGCCATCCATGCACTCTCTGATAGACCCAAGGCAAAATACGTCGTCGTCTCCGCTATCACCCCTACTCCACTTGGAGAAGGCAAGACGACTACGACGGTTGGATTGGGGCAGGCTATGCATCAAGTTGGAAAGCGTGCCACCATCGCCATCCGCCAACCCTCGATGGGTCCAACCTTCGGAATCAAGGGTGGTGCCGCAGGAGGTGGTTACAGCCAGGTCGTCCCGATGGAATCGCTCAATCTTCACTTAACCGGTGACATGCACGCCGTAACGAGCGCCCACAACCTCCTATCCGCAATGCTCGACAACCACCTCTTCAGGGGCAATGAACTCAACATCGATACCCACAGCATCACCTGGCGACGAGTGCTCGATGTCGATGACCGGGCACTTCGCAATATCGTTGTCGGCCTAGGTACCAGGAACGATGGCATACCTCGCCAAACTGGATTTGACATTACTGCTGCCTCTGAGATCATGGGTGTTCTGGCACTCTCCACGTCGCTCCAAGACCTACGGACACGGCTTGGTAATATCGTGGTCGGCTATACCAACAACAACGAACCAGTCACGGCCGAACAGCTTCGCGCTGCTGGAGCAATGACGGTAATGATGCGCGATGCAATCAAGCCGAACCTACTCCAGACACTCGAAAATACCCCAGTACTGGTTCATGCGGGACCATTCGGCAACATCGCTCACGGGAACTCATCGATCGTCGCAGACCTAATCGGTATCCATACCGGCGACTACCTGATTACAGAGGCTGGCTTTGGCGCAGACATGGGAGCAGAACGGTTCTTCAACATCAAATGTCGAACCTCGGGCCTTGTGCCTGACGCCGCCGTCGTAGTCGCCACCGTGCGCGCACTCAAAGTCCACTCCGGAGCTCATCGTGTGGTCGCTGGTAAGCCACTTCCATCAGCTATTCTGCAGGAAAATCCAGACGAGGTCTACGCCGGCGGAGCAAACCTCCGCAAACAGATAGAAAACATCAAGCTCCACGGGGTGAGCCCAGTCGTAGCCATTAACTCCTTCCCGGGTGACTTTGCCTCAGAACATGATGTCATCCGCGAGATTGCGGAATCAATGGGCGCAAGAGTAGCCATCTGCACGAACTTCAGCAACGGAGGTAAAGGAGCGATCGAACTCGCTGAAATGGTGGCCGAGGCAGCGAACGAGCCAAACGACTTCCACCTTCTCTATCCGGATAACGCCTCCCTCCGAGAGAAGATTGAAACCATCGCTGTGAAGGTCTACGGGGCCGAAGGAGTCGACTACCTGCCGGCGGCTAATCGTCAGATTGAAGTCTATGAGCAGAATGGGTTTGGAAGCTTGCCTGTAATAATCGCAAAGACCCATCTCTCGATCTCGTCAGACCCATCCCTCAAGGGCGCCCCTACTGGCTGGCGCATGCCAGTTCGCGAGGCTAGAGCCTCAGTGGGGGCCGGCTTCGTCTATCTCATCTGCGGCGATATTAGCACCATGCCAGGGCTTTCAACGCATCCAGCCGCCGAGTCGATCGATATCGATGAATCGGGTGAAATTGTCGGACTCAGCTGAACTTCCACATTATCTGAGTTACAGCACTGAAGACTTCATTGAGATGGTGGCCGAGCCACAGCCAGCACCTGCCGCGGGTTCAGTTGCAGCACTCACGGTCAGTTTGGCAGCAGCGCTTTGTGTAAAATCCGCGCTTCTCTCAACTCGGCAGATGCCCGAAGCTCCTAGTCTTGCCAACTCCGCAAAGGAGCTCATGCACCGAAGCGAGGAGTTGTGTCAAGTCGATGCCCAGAGCTACGCTGAAGTGATCCTAGCGCTACGCGCCCAACGACTGACAGAGTCTCTCAGCAATCGGAATAAGGTACAAGAGGCTATCGGTCGGGCCGCACAAGTATTGCTGGAGGTGGTCAAAGTTGCGCTCGAGATTGGATCAATCGCCTCCCAATTGGCCGAGCAAGGCAACCCCAACCTGATCGGGGACAGTATCACAGCCGCCGTTCTCGCCGAAGCTGGAGTTCGTTCCTCAATCGCTCTGGCCACGATCAACTTGAAGGACATCGAATCGAACACAGATACGACAGAGTTCACCCGACTACTTGCGATGGCGGAGGCCCACACTACCAGAGCTCAAGAGGCAGCCAGAGCACGGTCGGCTCTTTAGTGACCGCTAACGAGTGCACACTCCAACCCTAGCTTCGAGCATAGGCAAGGTGTGAATCTTGATTGAGCTTAAAGCGATCGTGGTCAGCTGGGTCGCACGTCAGTCTCACGTCTTTCCATCTCCAAAACCATGGCCCGTCCACGCCCTGGCGATTGTGAGCTGAATAACTCGACGACCCAAGACTCACCCTCGCCACAGTAAGCCACGACTCGTGCTCTCCTAATTGGACTAGAATCGACCCATGGCGCGGTCGGCAGATCGGACTTACTACGAAATACTTGGGGTGTCTCCCGATGCTAGCCTGGAGGAGATCCAGTCGGCGTACCGACAGCTTGCGCGACAGGTTCACCCAGACAAGGGTGGCTCCGCTGCTCTTTTCCAGCTGATTACCGATGCGAAATCCACGCTTTCTGATCCAGTAAAACGTCGAATGTACGACGCCACCCTGAACGATAACCGCAACCACGGAACAACGAGACCAGCATCCGACAAAGGCTGGCGCGCATCAGACCCCAGGGCATCCAGCGAGTACAGCCGATCTACATCGAAGCAGATAAACACCGTTGCAGAAAGGCCAGCCGAGTGTTTGCTCGGAGTCGGTCTCCTAATGCTATTGCTCCTTCCGCCTGCATCTGCAGGCTTAGGCGTGTTTGCGACCATCTTGGGCGGCGTAGCGCTCATTGGTAAGGTTCGCCTGCGAAAGGAGTTGAGTCACGGCGCGGTCCATCCAGGCGATCCGCTTGCCGCGCTCTCTGGTGCACCTCTCCTTCGAGCTGAGCTTGCCCGCGGCGTTCCCGCCATTATGGCGGTTCTAGGCACCGTGTTTATCTATGCCTTAGGGCTGAAACAACGACGGAGGCGGAGATAGTCTCATGCAACCGACCCCGCTCCTAGAGGGGCATAGGTCAGCCGCGTACTGTTTCAAGTAGCCTCCGCATCCATAGTTTCCGGATGTCGGTCTAATTCGTCGTTCGCTGGCATCATCTTTAGATTTCCTCTGCTAACTTATTTGCCGACATCTACGTGAGAATCAAACCCGATTTGCTAACCAGTGCTCAGCCGACATCTAAACCGGGTCTGATAACCTTTTTAAATCAATTCCCACACAACATTTTTGCGCGGCTTGCATGGTCGCCACAAACCATGTCATCCATGGACGTCGCACGCTACCACTAATAGGACACTTTGGGCTTCGCTCAAGAAGGAGTTCATCTACCGAACCAGCTTTACCACACGAAAGGAGACAAGAACCGCAATCTTTGATGGAATCCAGTGCTACAAACGGAAGCGTAGACATTCGAGCATCGAATATTTATCGCCGACTTGTGTTCGAACAAGCCACTACTCTACAGGCTGCATAGGTAATCAGGGCTGTGTGTTCTGTTTGGTGAGGAACTCCACTCCTGCTCGATCAAGCAACTAGGGTCACGCGAACGGCTTAGGAAGCATCGCCCTTCACGGCAGGGAGGAGGTCACGACCACGTTTTCAACGTCGAGTAGGCATCTACAGATCTACTCAATCTCATTATCAATCCGTTTAGCCTAAACCTACACGATACTGCATTACTTATCAGGGAGGAAAG
>DAHZQE010000035.1:0-2525 GCA_027409005.1 Ferrimicrobium sp.
TGGTCAACGCTCGGGCAGATTTCCCCCGAAAAGCTTCCTGCGCACATCTCGCACACGCACTGGACTGACATGGTGGCTTCGGTGGGCAGCCGAAGGGCGAGATCAACGATCGCCAGGCCTGTCAGGCAGAGCATGAATCGCTGTGAGAGACTGATGCGCTCAGCAAATCCACGAATAGCGTTGAGCGGTTCCTCCGAACAGGTGTCGGCAACCGAGTCTCCGTCAAACACAACAATCCATCCAATGACCGGAGAAGTACACATACCGGGGCCGTCCACACAGCCGACTGCAGGCTCTCCAAGGTTTGTTACCGATCTCCACACTCCGCTTCTACGCACATGCAACCCTAAGTCGAACCCGGACGGCACGCGACGCCACGCGCATGGGCTGCTACCGAGGGACGACCGCGTCTTAGGTCTGCTTGCTTGCCGGGCTGCAATGGATGTATAAAAGCGCGGTATGCGCCTGTAGTACGACGCCCGACGTGAGTGTTGGATCCTCTCTCTCCCTCTCTCTCAGTCTCTTCGATAAGGCTAGATCGCTGCAGCCATGGCTCTTCCTCCCAAGTGGTATCGTACGTACCAGAGGCAATCGATCCGCATGTTTTGCTTGACTGACATCGCTGTAGAGTTCCTCGTCTCCCTCTTCGCCTCACTAGGCTCCGTCCTCTATGGCTATGACTTGGGTGTCATCGCCGAGGCCGTCGCCTCAGACAACTTCAAAGCCTTGTTCAATCCCACCGCGGCCGAGACTGGCGCTGTCGTGTCTGCTTTCACCGGCGGAGCCTTCTTTGGCGCTGGCTGTGCTGGTCCCGTCGGCGACTGGCTTGGACGGAAGAAGACCATTATGCTCGGAGCTATCATCTTCATGGTTGGCGGCGGCTTGCAGACTGGCGCCCAGAGCCTCGCATATCTGTACTCTGGACGTGGTGAGTTCGAGCAGGCGCAGCCTTGCAACGATCAAAGTTGACGAGATGTAGCCATTGCTGGTCTCGGCGTCGGGTTCTTGGTCATGATCATCCCACTCTACCAGGCCGAGCTCGCTCATCCTAGCATTCGTGGCCGCGTCACGGCTTTGCAGCAATTCATGTTGGGCATCGGTGCTCTAGTCGCGTCATGGACGGCATATGGCTGTTACAAGGGCTTCCCAGCATCCAGCAGCAACCAGTGGCGAGTATCTCTGGGGATCCAAATCATCCCCGCGGGTATCCTGGCGCTCCTGATCCTGCTGTTCCCAGAGTCTCCCAGGTAGAATTGCCGTGTATAGAGTGGAGGGGAGCGTGCTGACACTAATCAGGTGGCTCATCGATCATGGCAGGACCGAACAAGGTCTGAAGACACTAGCCAGGCTGCATGCGCACGGTAACGAGAACGACATTTGGGTCCGCGCCGAATTCGACCAGATCCAAGATGCTGTTACTTTCGAGCACGAGCACGAGGCGAAGTCCTTGGTCGAGCTGTTCAAGAGCCGAAGCTCGTTCCGCCGATTACTCTTGGCTGTCTCGATTCAGGCATCGATTCAGATGACTGGTGTTTCTGCCATCCAGTACTACAGTCCTGAAATCTTCGTGAGCATCATTGGGAGACCGCTCGGTGATCATGTCAGCTGACAGGCATAGGCACAAATCGGTATCCCGACCAACAAGACCTTGCAATACCAGGGCATCAACTCCATCATCGCCCTCGTCGCCCAATTCTGCTGTATCATGCTGATCGACTACACCGGCCGTCGGTGGGCCATGATTAGCGGCAACCTGTTCAACTGCGTCACCTTCATCATCGCCACGGCCTTACTCGCGTCCTTCCCTCCGGGTAAGACCAACAACACTGGCGCTGGATGGGGCTTCATCGTTGTGACCTGGTTGTACAACTTCTCCTTCTCCGCAAAGTTCCTTCGCAAAGCGATAACGATCCGCTGGTCTGTACAGGCAACTTTCGCAACTCTTACGACAACGAGTGGTGGACGTAAGTGTTGACCTACACTGTAGGACTGCTCGGGCCAAAAGATGTGTACCTCACAACTCGAGCAGCGATGCTCCAGGCTACCAATCCATCATCAACATCCATGCACGGCACAACTCGCGTCGTGCCGCTAAATCCCGTCACGGCGGCCTCGAACAAGGCCGCGCTGAATGACTGCTGCCGCGACCAGTGTGCAAGATGCCAAGGAACCTTTCACTCTCTCTCATACGATGCCAACGCCAGCATCAACGCGGCATATTTGCTGTCAAGTATCTGAGGCCCGAGCCTGGCAGTGGCATAGACAAGGCTGTGTAACCATGGATGAAAGCTAGATCGCCGCGAACACTGAGCGGCAGCCCTGTCAAGACTTCAAAACCCACTGTCGTCCGCGGTGGTCGGGTTGCATGCACGCTGCTTGGGCCACCAGGTATGCAGCACGGTCTGAGACTGCATCGATTCGTTCGCTGATTTGCACTGACTGGTATCGCAAGAGATAATGGCACTGGCCGAGCAAACTAGGGGTCTCGCCCAGCAAGAAAGAGGTGCAACTTGTGAACCTCGCTC
>DAHZQE010000037.1:0-3985 GCA_027409005.1 Ferrimicrobium sp.
CGCACAGCGCCGAGAACGCCGAGGACGCCTTGCCACCACAACTTACAAACAATTGTCTCGCGAGATGCAGTCTCATAGCGCCTTTCCGAGAAACCCATCTCGAACTCCACCAGTCCCTCCGGCACCAATCCTCCTCCACCAGCGCCCTGAGCTCACATGCACAGCCTAGCCCGCCTCCTCACCATCGACCGTCGCCTTCTGCTGGGAGAGCTTCTCGCTTAGCTCTTCCACCAGCTCCTAATCGATATCCAGCCCACAATCTTTGGCCATTTGCTCCCACATGCACCACTCCAGCATACCCGTGGTCTGCGGGTCATCGCACTCAGGGACCGTACTGCTGTCCCCCCGGCGGGTGAATGGGCTGCGGTGGCTTGCCATGGTGCCAGCCAGGAGGATAAGGGCGGATATCGCCGGCGTGCCCAAGGCCATCGCGGCGCTCGATTTGGCTACCGGCGTTCTTTGCACTGATGACATGAGAGACGGCATCGAGGACGTCTAGCCTTCTCGGCTTGGAAAGGTAGTAGCGCACGACCATGGTGCTCACCACGTCGTCTCCAGCCTTGACAGCCATGATCATTACGTATCCTGCTGGGCTCGTCAACCATGGCATTACCCCCATGGCCCTCATGAAGATCCTTGTTCAGAAGCTTCACCAAGAGGTGTTTCCGGTTCTTGGCGAGTAGCTGGTTGCTTCGGAGCTGGGAGTTCATTTCCTCCAGCTTCTTCGTCTTGAGGCTTTCGTGGCTCTTGTCAATGGGATTCTCAGAGGTCCCGGAACAGGAATGGCGTCCACGTGCTCATCACGACGAGCCTTGTCATCTCCGACCATAGAAGGCTTCTCGGGCTCGTCCCCGAGCGAGTCCAGAAGGCTTTCGATGACCATTGCAGTCTCCATGTCGTCTGCAGCCTTGATGGCAGCGATTTCACCGGCGATCTGCGGCGGCATGGCCATGCTGGTACCAGGCTCTGGCATGACGGGCAGATCACCCATAGTGATATAATAGAGGATACTACCCAGGTAATCTTTCTGCGGCTGCGTCAGGCTCTTCTCTTGTTTGACCCGCGACTTCATCACCGCGAGCTTCTGTCGGATGGTCAACATCGAAGGATGTGGGCCCTCGCGCTTTTGCACTGCTGGAGATGGCGTCGAGATGGGGAGAGCCATGGGAGTGGGCAGAGCCATGTCGTCGGACATCATGACCGTCACCGGAGTCTTGGCCGGGCCGGATGCAGTCGGGGTGGCAGGCCAAATCGAGACGGGAGATGGGACATCGTCGGAGTCCCAGATCGGGGCGGTGACTAGCGGGGCGATGGGACCTGCTGTCATAGCAGACGAGGCGCTGGTGGCCTTGCCTACCGTGGCGGATCTTGCGAGAGTGTCCACATGCGGCAACGAACGGTATGTTGGCAGAGGCTCGTGCATGGCCGGCGGGTTGCTGGGCAAGGGGACGACGTTCGACAATGAGCGGACGGACGGTAGGACCTCGCGGGTGATGCTCCGCGAGGTGCGGTGAGGTTTCTCGAGGGCCAGCGAGGGAAAAGACGCTAGAGCGTTCAACGTAGGGACGGTCCGGATGACGAGTGAGGAGGCCATTTCGAAGGTGGGCGACGGCGAGACGGAGGCGGGACGGCCGGAGACGACAGAACAGAGAAGGGCCATGAGGCTGGCGATCGCCAGCACGATGTTGTTCATGGTGGGGGCTGATTGTTGATGCTCTTGTGAAGCCTCGTGTGCAGTCAGTGGTGAGACGCGAGGAAGGAGTTGGGAGCGAAGAAATGATCAGAAATCAGGAGAGGATCAGATTCATACTGCGTTCGGAAGATTGTTCACGGTCCGCACTAGTGTATGGAAATGACACGTACCTCCACCTGCTACTCAGAACTCACGGTAACGAAACGCACCACTCACGCTCAAGGATGATTATCTTCAGACCACCACAGGATAGTTGACAAAGGTTGGTGTTCCTGAAGGACTACCATGGATCCGTCAAATCGACAGACCGATGGTTCTGCTGGACTCCTGAGAGGACGACCCCGTTTTCGACCGGGTGGAAAGCGATGCTCAGGACATAGAGGCCGGATCAGTGCCATGAGAGACGAGAACGTATGTGGCAGGCGCGAGCCAGGAATTGGTTCCGAGCCGATTAGCAGCTACGGAGAGCTGGCGGGTATATCTGGAAGCATTCATCCAGAGGATTGGATGGTTTGCATGCTTCGAGCTGCAAAGTCCGCATGGCACAGGGAAGGCCGGCTGTCTTCAGATGGAGCTCGAGGTAGTGAAGGTTAAGACAACAAGCTTTCAGTAACTGTGGACCTCACCAGGCGACTGAATCCAAGGTAAGACTGCTCAGCATGTGGAGCCCAATCCAAAGATCCGTCGTGCGTCGTTGAAAGGTGAAATGCAAGTGATGTTTCGACTATGCGTTCTTGCAGTCTTGGCACGAAGCGTAACTTCCTTGTGGGGGACACGCCTTCGAACCCACACAGCGGACCGCCAAGGTGCATGTGATTACCGAAATCCGGCCACATATTCTCTGGTTCGAGCTGCAACTTATTCTGGAGTGACGCTCAACAAGCTTGCCGGTTGTCATAGCATCTCAACACGCTACCGCACGACAACCTACAACTTCTCCCCACCCTCTCTCTCATCCCTCTCCATCTCCTGCTGCAACCACCTAGCCTCTGCCTCCATCTCCTCCCTACTCCTCGGCTTCCTCGCCCCATCCTTCGCCCACTCCCCGACCTTCCTCTCCCGCTCCCGCTGATGCCTGCCAATATTCCCCTCCTCCCCCTCCAGCCACTCATGCACCTTATCGTCTCCCCCCGGATCCCCCCTCGTCCGCGGAATCACATGACAATGCACGTGCGGTACGCTCTGGCCCGCTGCCTCCCCGTCCTGTACCGCGACATTGAAGGCGTCGGCTTTGTAGACCCGTTTTAGAGTCCGTTGAATTCGGGTCACAGTGAGGAAGAGGTCGGCGACTTCTTCGCGGGTGAGGTCGGAGAGGTGTGGTTTCACTGCAAGGGGCGAGACGAGGATGTGGCCTGGTAGGAGGGGTTTGAGGTTCACGAGGGCGAAGGAGTGGGGGGTTGTGTGGAAGACCTACCGTGGCGCTCAGTTGGGGTGGAGAGTGGGAGAGCGTTGTACGGCCTACCTGGGAGGTTACATTGAATGGGCCGAAGTGGATTATGCGGCCTGGGAGCGAGGACATGGTTGTTGGTGGTGATGGAATGGAGTGCAGCTTTATCCCGGTGGTGCATTGGAATGTTGTTGGAGCTCGGACGCTCTTGTGATGTCACCCTGCACGCATTGTGCACTGAATGTGCTCAAGTCGCCTCAGGCATAGGGTATATATTCGCTTCCACACATACACCGACTAAACTGTATGCATACTACTCGGCGAAGCATACCAAAGCGCTTACCTGAAACTTGCAGACTCCGACGCATGCTAGCTAACACGTAGCACCTAGCCAAAACCGCCGCAGGTCTCCCAACTCGACTTAGGACTTCTCCAATGTTGGTTTCTTGGACCGGCGGTCTTCTAGATCCGATCGGCCAGAGCTTCCATGTCATTAGCCTTGCGCTACATTCCATCTCTCGAAGAGGGGGGGCTGTCATGCCCCCCGGACCTAGCTCCGCATATCAGACGGCTATCAGGCTATAGCGACCTTTCTCGTACGATGCCGGGCAAGCTGCATAGCCAAGAGCAAAGGTGTTGCGATCTTTCGTCGATACTGTGACTAAGTACGAGTCTCAGGCGAAGCTTGACATGATCAGCCACTGTTATCAGCATTCATGGTCACCATGTCTTGACCCTCGTCAATGGTCTCTAGCGTGCTACAAAAGATTAATTCGGCAGGATATCAATAGCAACTGGAAGTCCCAAGTGACCGTAACGTCCAGATGTCCGCGGACCTGCGTGATATTTAGTATCAACAGGCATCAGCATCTGCCGCACTCATCGGTTTGCGGTCTCTGTCTGTC
>DAHZQE010000038.1:0-6151 GCA_027409005.1 Ferrimicrobium sp.
CTTCGGAGTATCCGAGGTTTGTGAGCCGCATGTAGCTTGCGAGTGCGCGTACTACCGAGATCTCTTCTGGGTTCAGCTCGGCCGCTATTGCGAGCTGGTTGAGCTGGTCGTTCTCCTCTTCTCCGTGCCAGATGGAGGCTAGCGACTGCTCTACTCGTTCTCTGACGCGCCCATTTCTCAAGCGCTCGAGAGAATCATCGTCTTCAACGACTAGCCCAAGATCTATAATCCAAAGCTCTCGATTGCCAGAACGACCGCGATATGGTTGTTCATCTAGCACCTTGAGACCAAAATTTTCAATCACAGGAAGGATTTGCGAGAGCGATAGTCGACTTCCGAGCAAGATTAGGTGGAGCCTCAGCTCTCCATTAACATCAACCAGCAGTCGAGAGGAGAGCCGGCGGTCGGACTCCAACAGAGAGGCGATTGCAGTAAGATCGGAGATGATAAAACTATCGTTCTCCTCCTGCTGATAGCTCTCTTCGACTGATTCCGCGACAAGATCGAGCGCACCCAGCACCTTTGGTAGCAGGTCAGGGTTTAGCTCTTGACGTAGCTTCGATCGAATGCGAGTCCTCCAGGGAGTGGTAACTCGATCGAGCTCTTCGGCAAGCTTGTCCAACCCATCTGGGGTCAGGGAACCGAGGAGGATGTACTCCAGCACCAGACGGCGCTCGGAGAAGAAGCGACCTACACGCTTAGGTACCCCGTCGCAGTAGTTCGCCAACGTATCATCGATTCGATCCTCGATGCCTAGTTCGACTCTGTCGCCTGGAACTAGTACCAGCAAACGCCGTGGTCCGGTTGGTGCCTGACTCAGAAATACTTGGGTGCGTGAGACCTCTTCGACTAGGAGACCTGATCGTGCGAGTTCAAGGAAGTCGTTGATCGGCAACGCTAGGACCGTGTCAATGTTGAGCGAGGTCACAAAATCTTGCAAAACTCGATACGAATGGCTTGTTGGAAGAAGGTTTAGACGTTTGCGAGCAGTATCGAGACGATCCGCCACCTCCGGAGCCGCGAGTCCGATTGCTCCTGTTCGCTGGGGCCGAAAAATCCCGACAAAGTCAACCTCTCCCTCTGGGGTCTTAAATGAGACCGCGCGGAGCTGGGAGAAGTCGAGAATCTCCGATCGAGCCGGGAGAACCTGGATGTGATAGTTTGAGCCGAGGCCACGGGGCCAGTGACGATCGATGGCGACATCCTCGCGCGTAATTCCGAGGTCGAGTCGCTCACCCTTCTTCGGACGTCTTATCTCGGCGAAAGGCAAGAAGTGCGAGAATGCAGAGTTACTAACTGGGGGTTCTGTCTTCCCATTCATCGGAAACTCTTGCTCCTCGATCAGATGCAGGAGATCGGAGAGCATTCGATCGCGGTCTCGATTGAAGTGATAGAGCTGTTGATAGCGCTTTGCCAACGTTCGAAGGAGCTGTTCAGCTTCGACTTTGGTCACCGCTATAGGGAACTGGGCAGCAAAGAATGATAGAAGTTCGGTGGGTTGAGCAGAGCTCACATTACATCCGTAGTCGACGAGATCGGAGCGTTCGAGAATGGGGTGTATGGTGGTGAGTCGATCTGATTTCTCGCGAATCGTCTGCAGGAACGTGTCGACAAGAAATTCCATGTCGTTGCTGACTATGGACACCATGGTGCCCGGCGCCCGCATAGTCGAGAAGACCGACTCTAGTTCGGAGATCCCGTCGGGTTGACAGCGAACGCGCAGCACGTCCGACCCGCGGACAACCTCCATAACGCACATATCATCGGCAGTGATGGCATCCAGAGTATGGAGCTGAGCGATGAGTGCCGAAACGACAAAATCGGTAGAGAACGCCGTCTCTTCCTCGGGGTCGATGTGCGCGGTGAACGATCGAGCAAAACCTAGGAACGCCTTCCGCTTATCCGGCGTACCTAACTGGGATTCAAGTTCCCTCAGCCGTTCCTTCAACCCACTGAAAACCGGATTTTTGGTAGGCCTTTTTGATGTAAGTGTCAACTTCGACTCCTTTGTCGAGTAGATCTATCCTCTAATCTAGCGTATCGGTCGCTTGGATCGTCACGCTATCTAGTTCGTGGTTTTTAAGCTGCGAGCAGGATTCAGCTGTTTGCATCGCTGCTCATCGGCACGTTGCCTAGCTGACTTGATTGCTGGCCGGATGAACAATGACCGTGGCCGATTGTCCGACGATGCTAGGTTGGAATTAAATGGAAGGAGTCTTATCATGCGTAGATCTTTCTATTGGGTTTTTGCTTGGCCCTTCTATCTGGCTCTTACTTTCTTATTGGCAGTCTTCGCAGTGCTGCTTGCGTTCGATCTACTCGGCTTCGCCTACCGACGGATCGGCATTGCACCAGGATGGCTGCTTGTTACCTTGGCGGCAACGATTATTGGAAGTTTCGTCAATGTACCAGTGGCACGGTTGCACAATGCCGTCGAGCAGCCATCTGAACGCTCGATTAGCTTCCTGGGCATTCGCTATACCATTCCCACTCCATTGCGTCCAAGCGAGACCACTATTGCGGTGAATGTTGGGGGCGCCCTGATTCCAGCGGTACTCTCGATCTACTTGACCATTCATGACCATCTAGAGCTCGTGGCCTTGATTGGTGTAGTGATCGCAGCGGTAGTGGTTCGCTTTCTTGCTCGTCCGATTCGTGGGGTGGGGATCGCCGTCCCCATCTTTCTGCCAGCTCTGATAGCAGTTATTCTTGCCTCCTTGCTAACGGTCCACTATCTTGCAGCTCTTGCCTACATAATTGGGGTTATGGGAGTTTTGTTCGGTGCCGACCTCGCCAATCTCAACAAGACGCGAACTCTAGGAGCCCCGATCGTCTCGATTGGCGGAGCAGGAACCTTCGATGGGATATTTCTGGCCGGCCTATTGGCGGTACTGCTGGCATCCATCTAGTAGTACCCGCATCGGCAAGCGCTGTTAGGGTGGGCTGCCTCTACTGTCCTTGGCTCAACGAATAGCCGGGGATGTCGTCGAAAGCAAACAGGCCCTCAGTCTTGATAAACGGGAGTCCAGCGGCATTGAGACGAGCAAGTTGATCGATGAGGTCTGCCGTGGAGAGCACGATCCCGGGCTCTCTCGCCTGGAAACGACACCGCCAATGGTCAACGCAGAAAGTTTCTGCTGCACCGTTGGGATATACCTTCTGACCACGGTTACTGATCATTACGAGCGTGAGGTTTGGGTTGAGATGTGCCTCAATTTGGTGTCCAAGATCGTCCACATCACCTCGGAACTCGACGAAGATGTCGATCCCCTCCAAGGTCTTCACCTCTATGGGACGATCATGCAGTTTCACGGTGATCGGTTCCTCTGAGTCGGGGTAAAGAGTGGAGGGAAGCTTCTGTGGGGTTTCGCCTAGCCGCTCTATCACCGCATCGGCAAAGGCATCGGTCCCAACCTGCTTTGTCGAACGGTTCTCGGTGTAGATATCTGGGGTGTGGATGCCGTCCTCGATGGTTCTCAACCAAGCGTTATGGATGCTAGTCGCGGTCGACCCCAAGCCGAGATGTACCAGCATGAGAACGGCCCCCATTAGGAGACCAGAAGGGTTAGCCACGTTCTTACCTGCGAGCGGAGGTGCGGAACCATGAATAGCCTCAAACATGGCGATCTCTTCACCGATGTTGGCGCTGCCCGCCAGTCCAACCGATCCTGTAATCTCTGCGGCGACATCAGAGAGAATGTCACCATACAGATTCGGAAGCACCAGGACATCGAACTGCTCGGGTGCGGTCGCAAGCTTGGCTGTTCCAATGTCGATGATCCAGTGTTCTGACTCTATGTCAGGGTACTCTTCGGCCACTTCGTTAAAAATCTTATGAAAGGTTCCATCAGAGAGCTTCATGATGTTGTCTTTGGTGAAGCTTGTTACTTTGCGACGATGATAGCGACGTGCATACTCGAAGGCATAGCGGATAATGCGCTCACTGCCGGGCCTAGTAATGAGCTTGAGTGTCTGGAATACGTCCTGGGTCTGGCGATGTTCGATCCCTCCGTAAAGATCTTCTTCATTCTCGCGGATAATCACGAGATCCATTCCAGGGTGCTGGGTAGGTATGTAAGGTGCGTATGAAATACACGGTCGGATATTGGCATAGAGACCAAAGGTCTTCCTAATGGTGACATTGACGCTCTTAAACCCACCACCTTGGGGAGTGGTGATTGGTGCCTTCAGGAGTACCTTGGTGCGGCGTAGCGAGTCCCAAGCACCAGGTTCGATTCCTGATGATATTCCTTGATCGAAGACATTAGCGCCTATGGTGATCCGCTCGATATCGAGATCGGCACCCGCTGCGGCGAGGATGCGAAGCGTTGCCTCCATAATCTCGGGCCCAATGCCGTCCCCTTCGGCCACGGTTATGTGCTTTTTACTGGCAATGCTCACGTCTGCTCCTAGTCCATCGTTGATTCGTCTCTTAGGCCGAATTGCCTTGGGGAACCGAACCGCTGTGGTTACACTCTCGTCACTCAAATTGTAGACGACGGTTACCGGGGCTGCCAAAAGAGACAGCGAGTTGGGACAACAGACCGACTTTGCTCGCTAGCGTAGCGCCAACCTCCACGGTTTGGCAGCTGGCCCTGAACCTTAGTTTGCGATGACGACTGAACCAATAGTGGTTCTTATATCAAAATCAGTCCCTCCGTCACCACCAGCACGCATGACGAATCTTGACAACTGTCCTGGCTCATGCCTTTTGGGCGGGACCCCTACTATCAGTGTCGTGGAGAGCATTCCAGATCTAATCTAGAGCTAAGAGTCCACAGCTGGAAGGTAAGTCCCCGACGCCTCCTCGACTCTGGTTGCGTGCCACAATCCATGCGGGTTGAGAGACTACACATGATCACGTGATGCCCCAAAATTGAAGGCAAGGACAACGTTTTAACCCATTGACGAAAAGTACTTTTGTCAATGGATGCGCTACCTGTGGTGGCGTCGTCTGACTGTCACAATATTGATCAGTTGACATTAGATGGATCGATCGAAATGCGCCCGTGTTAGGGTGAGCGAAGAACTCAGGTTTTGCAGATAGCCGTGAGTAACCTCTTGAGATCGGAGAATTGAGATGAATAAGGAACAGCTTGATCAGATGGCGCATGGAGCGGGCTTCATCGCTGCACTCGACCAGAGTGGTGGAAGCACCCCAGGCGCGCTCGCATCGTATGGCATTCCCCGTGAGGCCTACCATTCTGACGATGAGATGCTTTCGCTCATGCATGCGATGCGAGCGAGAATCGTCACCAGTCCTTGTTTTACAGGTGAACGCGTGATTGGCGCTATCCTCTTCGAGGACACTATCGACCGAAGGTTCGAGGGTGTTGATGCAGCTGACTACCTGTGGAATAACAAGCATGTTGTGCCTTTTGTAAAGGTGGATAAGGGACTTGCACCAGAAGCCGATGGTGCCCGATGCATGAATCCAATGCCGGACTTGGACGCACTACTGGCCAAGGCTGTCGCTAAGGGTGTGTTTGGAACCAAAATGCGGTCTTTTATTCGACTTGCTAATCCCGTCGGAGTCCAGGCTGTGGTGGATCAACAGTTCGAGATTGCAGATCGTATCCTGGCGAAGGGCTTGGTACCCATACTTGAACCCGAGATAGACATTGCCAGTCCGGATAAGCAGGCGGCAGAGGATATGCTGCGCGATGCATTGAAGGCGAGGCTCGACGCTCTAGCCGAAGATAAGTTGGTCATGGTGAAGTTGACTCTGCCTGAACGTGATAACCACTATGCCTCGCTAATTTCGCACCCACGGGTAGTTCGGGTGGTGGCGCTATCTGGAGGATACACTCGTGATGAGGCTAGCGAACGGCTCGCCCGCAACCACGGGATGATCGCCAGCTTCTCGCGAGCTCTCACTCAGGGGCTGCATGTTGATATGAGTGACGAGGCGTTTACCTCCGAACTCAACAGCGCCATCGAACAGGTGTATTTAGCGTCGATCGACTGAATCATCTCCTTGTCGCCCTGGGCGAGTTTTGCTGCTGGCGACGGGCACACAACTGATACCGCTGACCTAAGCACCCTTGAGTGTTGTTTACTATCAGTTTATATGACGAGGTTGGTCCCCATTGGAGTAGCAGCGCAGGAACTCCAGGGTTCACCCCATGACGCTACGGAGATGGGAAACAGA
>DAHZQE010000088.1:0-7403 GCA_027409005.1 Ferrimicrobium sp.
GTGCCGCTGAGCACGATGTCGTCTGCGCTCTTGCCAATCCAAACCTCCCTGTCGCCCTTCGCCAAGACCCATGACTTCGCTCCAAGTGGCACCGCGCCCAGCATGGCCTCGTTATCCGGCTTGTGCAAGCATTGACGATGATGATGTGGTCAAGGGCAGAACGGCGCGCGATCATAGCAGATGCTCTCGGTCCTCTCGCAATGCGGCGTAATACGACAGCGATCTCGTGAAGGGCACGCGACTTCTATGCCATAAATCCAGACATACGAGTCATGATGCCGGCTGAATCAATACAGGTGCGACCTCGGTCTCGGTACACATTGACGCGATTCTCCATCTCATCTCTGTGAGTTCATGGAACTCGGCGCGGGTCC
This sequence comes from Ferrimicrobium sp., assembly GCA_027409005.1. Classification (GTDB taxonomy): domain Bacteria; phylum Actinomycetota; class Acidimicrobiia; order Acidimicrobiales; family Acidimicrobiaceae; genus Ferrimicrobium. The sequence continues at coordinate 375 of DAHZQE010000088.1, forward strand.
CGCGAGCAGCGGTGCTCGCCCCATGCGGCAGTCTGCTCACGCAAGTCCCGGCGCGAGATCAGGAATCCGTACGCCAAGATGCACGAGTCCGCTCGGTTCGGTGAACGTGGGCGTATAAGTACTGCTGAGCGCTCGGGCTCGTGAGAATGGCCTTTTCCAGCTGGTATCTGCTGCGATATGCTGCTACGAATCGCTGCACTTCTTGGCGCTGCTTCCGTCGCAGTCGCTAAGGATGCAAACCTCACGACCTTCGAATGGCGTACTGGCAATGCCAAGGTCGACAGCTTGATCGAGCAGCTCACACCGGAGGAGAAGATCAGTCTAGTCCATGGTACTGGCTCTGACCCCGGCTATCAACAACAGGCTGGATACGTCGTCCCAGTTCCTCGTTTGGGCATACCAGCGTTCCGTCTGACCGATGGAGAAGGGTGAGTGCAGCAGACGATCTGAGCCAGGAACGGGTTGACGTCGTTTGTAGAGGTGTCAACGTTGTTGACAACGCCACCGCGGTGCCAATGCAGCTGAACATCGCGGCGACATGGTCCAAGTCGGCGGCGTATCATTCAGGCTATGTCCCCGGCCGGGAGGCAAAGATACTGGGCCAAGCTGTTCTGCTTGCCCCTAGAGTCAACATCTTGCGCGATCCTTGGAAAGGCAACTTTTGGCAAAGCTACAGCGAGGATCCTTTCTTGAATGCCCAGCTTGGCATTCAAGCTTTGACGGCGATTCAATCACAAGGTACTATGGGCAACCCAAAACAGATCGGGCCGTCCAGTACTGGGGCCAGTAGCGGCGATACCAATTCCATAATCGATATGCAAACCCTGCAAGAGGTGTACTGGTCGGCCCCGGGTGCACTACTAGAAGCGGGAGGAGCAACGCTGATGTGCTCTTGCGCACAGATAAATGGCACCCCTGCATGCCAATATCAACCTCTTTTCGACACTGTTCGGAATGACTATAAGAGCACGGCTATTGTGATGTCGGACTGGACTGCGACCCATTCAACTCGTGACTCGATCATTGCGGGGCTTGACTGGGAGATGCCGACCGGATCCTTCTTTGGAAAGCCACTGTACGATGCTGTGTACGTCGCCGAGAATCTGTCGGAGACCTATGTCAATCGCGCATTGGGCCACATCTTGGCGAAATACGACGAGTTCGACTTCTTGGATAAGACAACGCCCGTTCCCTCCCCAATCCCTGACAACATCAAGCGTGAAGATGCCGAAGTGGCTTATGACCTCGCCGTCAAGTCTGGCGTGCTTCTCAAGAACGAAGAAGGAGCATTGCCGCTGGCCGCTGGTAAGAGCTTTGCTGTGATCGGACCCAACGGCTTGCAATGGTCGCACGGCACCAACTTCGCGGAGAGAGCCTACGGCTTCCCTGACCGCGAGGTCTCGCCTCTGCATGCCCTGACTGAGCGCTCGAACAATCAGGACATCCCATCCGCCGTCGGGGTTGATCAAGAGGGCAGCCTGATCCCTGCCAGCGCTCTACGGAGCTTGAACGGCACGTCGGGCCTGTCTCGCAACGACAGTACCGGCGCAACCTCGATAGACAGCCAAGTGCATTTCTCGGGCTCGAGCGCACTGCCTGCGAACCGTACATACGAGTGGCAAGGCTACCTGAATGCACCCACCGCCGGCGTATACACCATTTCATTCCAGCGCCAAATCCCATCCGCTGCAGGTAAAACCAACGCGGACTACGGTGAAATTTTCGCCATCGGCAGTCTTAGCGTCAACGGCTCTGAAATCGCGGCAGGCTACCGACTACTAGGCGATGGCGGCGTGAAGCCGTGGAGCAACTCCATTGCTACCCGCGACGGATGGGACAACATCAAGGGCACCGTCTACCTGTCCGCAGGCTGGCACAGCATCTCGGCAACGATAGTGGGTCTCCTGCAGCAGCCGGTCTCTGTCCGTTTGGCCTGGGTCACTCCGGAGCAGAGGGAGAGGAACATTCAGGCTGCCGTGTCCGTGGCCAAAACAGTCGATACGTCGATAGTCTTCGCCTTTGCCAATTCGCCTGCCCACGTCGCCATGACCCTGGACGATGGCATGGACGAGCTCGTGGACCGCGTTGCAGCGGCCAATCCCAACACCGTGGTGGTTCTGCAGAACTCGGACCCTGTCACCATGCCGTGGCTGTCCTCGGTCACAGCTGTGCTCGAGATGATGTACCCGGGCCAAGAGAGCTCATGGGCCATCGCCGACCTGCTCCTGGGAAATCGTAGCCCTCAGGGCCGACTACCAGTGACCTATCCGACCGCGCTCAACACCTCTTTGACGCGCAACCCTGCGTACCCGGGCCGCGTTGATGCTGCGGATGGCAACGCAGCCTTCTCCGAGGGCGTGAACGTCGGCTACAGGTGGTACAAGTACAGTACAGCAACACTTCGGTGCTGTTCCCGTTCGGCTACGGCTTGACATACACATCCTTCGAGTACAGCGGGCTCCACGTCAGCACTTCACGTGGCGGGTCAGGCTGGCAACAAGGCTGGCACGGCAGGCCGTATCGCAGTTGGCAAGCTCAGGCTGGTGGCGCTTCATCAGAAGCATCGGCGTCACCGGCTGATGCCGACGTCGTATTTAGCGTTTGCTTCACGGTCTGCAACAGAGGCCATGCCACTGGGGTGGAAGTACCGCAGATCTACATTGGCCCTTCCTGGGGCGCAGATCAATCTTACCCCGGCGTCCAATTCGCTGCTACCGCGCTCGTAGGTTTCGACAATGTCGAGATTGCAGGGGGTCAGTGTACGAAGAGCGCGGTTGGCATCCCTCGGAAGCAGTTGAGCTTCTACGAGATCGAGTCGAAGTCATGGGTCTTGGCGAAGGGCGACAGGGAGGTTTGGATTGGCAAGAGCGCAGACGACATCGTGCTCAGCGGCACGGTGGCGATCTGACCGTGTCGGCCGCCGTACGGGTAAACCATGTCTGATTCAAGACATGTCCCGGCGGTAGCCACGAACATGACCCAGGGGCAGAATCGAATCCGCGTTGATATGTCATTGGGGCGAGCGCTGATTGGCCGCGCCGAAGCCCCGATCGTGCAGATCTGCTCCCCGCCTCGGGCACAGACGCCCATCCAGTGCTGCTGCAGCGTGCGTAGATGATAGCTGTTCCGTGACGGGCCCGCCCGAGCCAGCGACGCGTCTGAATAATAAGCGCAGATCGCCGCGCGGCTGCCGATATCCATACATACGCGCGGCGGTGCATCCAGCAGTGCCAGAGCAGCAAGAGCGCCAGGTCTCCGCCTCGCCGCCAGCTTCCCGAAAGCTTGCCCCCCGCGGCGGCATCGGGGCCACCGGGGCCGAAGCCAGACCCCCGAGAGACTTCGAGGGGTGCGGTACGTACTTCCCCGCTTGCGGCGCACGCCCGTGCGGCGGGCCAATAGTCGCGCTGTGCCTGCAGCTGCGCAGCACGCAGCTGTATGGTGCAGCTCAGCCGACGTCTGAAACGAGGCAGACTAGACGGCGGAGTCGCACGCCTCGCAGGACGTGATGACCTGCTTCAGGCTTACCGCACCCCAAGTAAACTCTGTGAGTGGCCCGACGCGCGGTGGTGTGCTACGCACTGTCCGCACGCACCAGGCCGAGGTCGTGCTGGCGTCCGTTACAATGGCCAAGGTCCCGGGGCTGGCTGAAGCTTGCCTCGTGCAGCTGTATAAAGAACGGCATTGCATTCCTCACGCCGCGCCATTCCTTCTCCACTCGCCTCGGAAACATAACACTCGCTTTTAAGCCTCATCGACCCGCACGCCCACACACTCGCTCTTTGCACCGCCGTCAAGATGTTCGGAAAGACCGCCCTCGCTCTCACCGCCGTGGCCGCTGTCGCCAACGCACAGCTCGCCAGCCTCCCCAGCTGCGCCTCCAGCGCCGTCGGCCCCGCCATCTCCGCCGTCGGTGCCACTGGCTGCCAGGTCACCGATACCGCCTGTCTCTGCCAGCATGGCCAGCAGCTCCTCGGCGCGCTCGAGCCCGTCCTGGCTCAGGACTGCTCTCAGGCTGAGGTCTCCAGTACGCCCGTGCCATGGTCCCGCGAATGCAACTCCTGCTGATCTTCTTCTCAGGCTATCTGGGCTCTGCGTCTGCGGCATGCGCCCAGTTCACCGCCGCCAGCAGCGGGGCCGCGAGCTCCAGCATGGCCATGAGCACCACTATGGCCATGAGCAGCATGGCTGCCTCCATGTCGTCGGTCTCGATGTCCGTTGCGACAGCTCCTGGCGGCCCGATCATGCACTCCAGCATGGCCATGAGCTCAATGGCGACTGGTGAGTCCCTGAATGCTTTGTGGATCAGAATCTCAGGCTGACTGCGTTGGAGGCATGTCGAGCACCATGATGAACGCGACTGCCACTCCCACCTTCTCGATGGCCTCTTCCGGCGCTGCTTCCGCATCTGCCTCCGCCTACACCGGCGCTGCTGTCGCCAACAACGCCATGGGCGCTCTTGCCATGGGTGTCGGTATTGTCGCCATGGCCTTGTAGATTGGATCTCGCGGAGCTGGGTGAAGAGTGAGAAGACGGACACGAGTAATGAGGAAGTACACAAGATAACAGAGGGTGTCAGACGACTGGAGAGGTCGTTCGATGTAATGAGAGCCGACTGTATGACTTGGTCGACAATTACGGTCCCACGTGCCTTTTCCTGTGTTGCACCTACCGTAACTTGACTCATCGCGACAATCTCAGATGCTGCCTACGTCATGACCATGGGAGCCCGTGTGAATGAGAGAAGGTGCAGAGGTACTGCCCGCGCATCATCCAGCTGCTAATTCCCCGGCGGCCCACAGCGCGTCAATTGAGTCAGTCTCGCGGCCAAATCCTTGCACCACGTTTTTGAACGGCCTCCACTCACGGCGCTTGGAAATACCGACATCCTGGGTGCTACTCTTCTTTCATTCCTGTCCACTCCGCTAGCAACCTTGCAATTCGGTCGCTCGCCTCATTGCAGCCCGATCGCGCCCGACTTCGCTCGCCGGCCTTCTCGCCGAGAAAGTAATTCGGCAAGGCTGGCCCTACCATTTTCTTCATCTGGGCCTTTTAATGCCTTCCCAGAGGATATGGTGCAACGTGCACGCACTGCGTGATGGTCTTGGACACATGCGTCTTTTCAATGATTTCGGAGAGCCGAGTGGCGCGTCGGCAAGCGGCCTGGTGCGTCTAGGTGTCGGTTTGCGAAGTGGGCGACATGCTAGCGGCTTCCTTGGTCCATCGTTCAACGGCAACTGCATCTTGTGATCCCAGGTCGACGATCTTTTCTTTGTTGTTAGTCTACACAACGGGAGGGCGTTAGCTGTTGTCAAGAGAGTAGCCTACAGAAGTGAGAACGGCCAGCATCGACGACCACGATAGCTTGCGATTACACAGCAGATCGACGAACAACCAACGATGGACTCGCCGACATCCTCCCCGGTTGAGCCTTCATATACCAAGACAGTACTCAACCAACCACCTCCTTCCTCCATTGCGAGTCTGACAGCCGATCAACGCCGCCTACTCTCTCACCGCGTCAACACTATCTCCGCTGTCCAGCGCCGCAACAACGAACGCCTGTCTTTGCTTTCCCAAAAGCCCTGGACGACCTCAGATCCGGAAATACAACGTCTTCTCCGAGGTCTCAGGGAAGACAACGATGCCTACGCTGCACTCGTAGGGACTCTCGCAGATCTCATACCGGAAGTCTACGGCAACACTTCCCGCGCCGCAGCGCTGGCGAAGCAGGTCTTCGGGACATTCGAGCTGCTGGAGCTGATCATGATGTATCTCAAGCCTAGGAGGCTGTTGGTGGCAATGTGTGCCTGCAGGGACATGAGGGATACTGCATTGGCTTCGACGCCGGTGCTGAGGCGTATGGGATTGCTGCCCGTCGGACCCGGTAATGTGGTTTGCACGCCGATCGTGAAGTACTGGCCTTTTGCGATCAACATTCAACCAATACCGGCATGTCACCAGACAGTGTCGTCCGCCTATACAGTACAGCTTACGGTGGCGCAATCTACCGCGCAGAAGCCGGAGTCGTTACGATTCGGCGAAAGGAGCAGAGAAGTATTGATATGCCAGCCTCCGCCCAAGGCCATGGATCTGTGGACGAGTTGCTGTTGTCCCATGGATCCCAATCCCTTGTTGACCGGGCAGTGGCCGCCGAGACCGCTGGAGACACTAAGATCAGAGCGAGGGGTGACGGTTGGGATGGTAGTGGATGCCGCAGAGAGAGTGAGCAAGGAGCATCGATACTGCACAGCTGCAGCGCCAGATATGAAGGACGAGACGGGGGTCGTGCGATCCGCATTGACCTTCAAAGCTGTTGTTGCGATATGAAGTTCGGCCGTCTCAGCCTTAGCTCCCACCATCGCCTTTGGCAACGGCCAACCTCAGCTCCTCAGACAACATAGCGCTAGTCTTGTACACCCTCCTCTTCACCTCACTCACCAACCTTGACCCGCTACTGTCCTTCTCGTTTGCGTCGCTGCCGGCATTTTCGCGATTCCATTCCAGTATCTCGGCAACTACTCCCTGCATCGTAGTGACCGCCCCTTCATACCCCAAGCCGCCATCCTTGACAGCTTTCCTCGCCTCACCATCATGCGCAACCAGGTGCGTACAAATCGAGAAGATCGCCGGTTGCAAGCTCCGGAGATCCCCAGTGACTTCCGGCAGCTTTCCCGCCAGCCACGGGAACCAATGCGGTAGCAAGATGAACCATTCGACAAGGTAGCTTAACAACAACATGAACACGGGCTGGAGGTACTGCGCTCGCCAGGGCAGGACGTTGAGGACGCGGATAGCGAGGTAGATGTCTTCGAAGAGCTGGGGCGGGTTCGGGTCTGTGACCACGAAGGGCCGGCCGGACTGAGGTAGCTCGCTGATGGAAGGTGTGGAGAGGAGCATAGCCTCGTGTTGCAGGTGGGCAAGAGCCACGTTACCGCCATGAACGAGGTTCGTGATGATATGGGGCAACCATCTACCCAGGCGCAAGGTCAGTAACGATGAGTCTCGTTCCAAACACTGCGGGTTCGATGA
>DAHZQE010000090.1:0-3322 GCA_027409005.1 Ferrimicrobium sp.
TGGAGGTCGTGCAAACAGGCGCGAATAATATCGAGATTGCGGTAATGGCACCGGGGAAGACGGTGGAGTACTTGAAGAGCGAAGAGATCGAGAAGATGGTGGAGAAGATCAACAGCGAGAAGGATGCGGAGGCTGGCCAGAGGAGAGGCGGCAGGGGAGGTGCAGAGAGCGGCGCGAGTGCGGAGAGACCGCAGCAAATACTCGCCAGCAGGCCAGCAGGTGAAGGTGGGGCGCCCACCGAGTAGTGACATGCTCGTGAACGAGAAGCGCATAGCGTGGGCGTTACAGAGACGGCATGTGGCAAGTAGAGAGACCACGTAATTGTACAATACTACTGAAAGGTGCAATAGGGAAGCTCATCGTAGCTGAGAAGCATCACGATCAGGTCAGTGCATCAGCATTCCACGGCGGGGCGTCTCAGTGTGCTGCATCTCTTTACGGATGCTGCATGAACCCAATCCTGGTCGAGACTATCGATACTTGGATGCAGGCATCCGCCGCAATGTATCTATGAATGTTTCATGGGTGAGCCGGATCGACGACTGTCCCTTCACACGCCCATTGCGCCTGCCAAACGGAGCGCGTCTTTGTGATCAATGCACGGGAACACAGTTCAAGTTTTACTACATTGCAGCCCCCATGGAATCCCCGCCGGTACGTCTCCTTTCCTACAGCACCTTAGAAGCGCTATTTCTGCTAGCTATCGTCTCGTAAAGCGAGCTGGGCCATCATGTACGCCAAATACCGCCTCAAGGATACGGTCGGCAAACACTTCTCCAACAGAATCCTTGGTATTCACCTTGTCATTAACGTAGCGAACGGTGGTGCTCGTGGTCTTGTCTTCCTCAGGTACCGCTCTGCCTACTACACCTACACATCAGCGGTGTACCACGCTGACAGTAAGACGGGGATGTTGGTGGGGCATTGGAGCACGTGGGAGCGTTTCTCACATATTAAGGTCCCGCAGATCCTGTTGGCACTGTTCGCCATCAAATGGGGTCTGACCGATGACGAGCAAGCCGATGCGCTGGGCCACATGTGTGGAGGCGCTTGGACCGCTTAGCAAGGCTATGGATAACGGAAAATGTTGCGCGAGATGAGAATGGCAACATCGCCTGCCTCCGTGCCAACATCGCTGTGCTCTCTGACAAGCTTCATCATCTCACATTCATTACGGCGCAACATGTTCACGGATCCCAGGAAGCCGGGACAAAGCATACCACCGCGCCATCCACGCTGAAGAGCACTGTGTCAGGCACCCCAGACGCACATCAGCATCTGGCGGTTCGGAACCTGGTGGGGCAGGTCGAGACCCTCGCGGCGGAGGTCGCGTCGGTGAGTGCCGTCTCACGGTCCTTGGCCAGCCTTCGCAATGGCACGGAGACAGAGATGTGGGTCAATGGAAGCGTCTTTCGGAGCAGCGGTGATGGCCTCAGAGCTGCCATTGAGGAAGTCCTTGAAGCGCCCTAAGCTGACGGTAGCCAGTCTACACGCCGACGAGCATCAGCGGTGTTGTGCGATCGGTCAGGATAGACTCGATGGAAAGGTGCTCGCCCCGTCGGGACAGTTGATGGAGGAGACACCAGGCGCCGCTTCGAGGATCACTCAAACATGGTTCCCGCACATCAGTACTTATCGTAACGGTATGCAAAGCGTTTGCAATCTCGAGTCTTCCCTCCCGTCCTGTATTTGCTGCTTGGTGCGTGCCTTCATAGCAATGTCTAGCCTGCAAACGGTCCAAAACGTGCGACCTCAGTGGGGCAGCGCGAACGCCACGCGACCCCCGCCTCGACCGTTCCTGCAGGCTAGGGTAGAACTACTGTACGCCGAGGCATCCGAAAAAGCTGTCTCAGCCGGCCCCCCGGCTCCACTCTTCATCCTCCAAACGACCTCCACATCCACCTCCACCTCCACCTTCCAAGATTACCTCTCCGCATTCGGGGAATTTGCGCGTGCTGATCAGCGACTGCTGGATGGCATGATGGCGTACCCTTCGCCGGGAGACGAACAGCAGGCCCATTCTGGCGCGCAAAACGGCGGCGGCGACGACACAACCCTCGGCCTCAAGCGACAGCGATCCGCCACCGAAGACAATATTGTCAAAGCCGAAACGGCGAACACGTATGGCGCGAAAAGCGAGGGTGCCACCGGCCCTCGTCTGTACAGCTGCGGGAAGTGTTCCAAAAGTTATGCCCGCCTTGACCATCTGTCGCGCCACGTGAGAATGCGTATGTCGAAAATTCCATAAGATAGGCCGACACTCCTACTAACGGTAAACCCAAAGACACACAGGAAAAGCCCTATCAATGCCAAGTATGCACCAAGGCCTTTGCTCGAGCTGACTTACTCAAACGCCACACTTTGGGCCACGCCAAGGATGACCCGCAGGTTCGCCCTGCGATGATCCAGCATAGCAGGGTATCGCAAGCCTGTGAAGCTTGCGCTGGCCTCCACCTCAAGTGCGAAGAGGAGAAGCCTTGCAAGCGATGTACCAAGAAAGGCATTGTCTGTAACTTCACGCCCGCTTACGGTCCGGGGGCGAACGGCATCACCCAGTCTCCGGAGACCAACTACATCCATACGCAGGACCACCAGCAGCGATATGATGAGATGCGACAGATGGAAAGTCTGCCGCCGCTGCAGCCAAGCCTGTCAAATCAGCGAACCGGCATGCAGACTCTGCCTGGTCCGCAGCATATGCATCGGCCATCCATGTCTAGCTCGCAAGCAACACCTCTGCCCGCCATGCAGATGACGACGACGCAGATGAACGCGGTCCCTCCGCCGCCGACCCAAGCGACTCCGATGATGGACGGATCATCTATGATGCCGCCTCAGCAGCCGTCGAACAACATGTTCGACTACCTGCGCGACAAGATGATGCCGCCTGTAACGCCGGTCAACCCCAATGGCTTGCAGGTCATAGACTATCAGCAAGCAGGGCCCTGGACGCCACGAGAGCTTTTTGACTTCGGCGTGGACACCAACATGGAGCTGAACGATCTTGATCTGACATTTCTGGACACCTACAACAACGCCAATCCGTTCGATCTGCGCACACCAAGCATCGGCTTTCCAACGAATGGCTCAGACATCATGCCGAGCTTCACTGCTGCTCCCGTACCGCCTCTTGATACGACCGCGCTTCCGAAGGCTTCCGTGTGGCGATTCCGTCCGCTCTCAAAGGACTCGGGATCCGCAGAGCAGGCCAACCTTTCGTTGCCCACGCCCACGACCCTCGATATTGACCGTCGCGTGACATGCGAACCGTTGTCGCAAACATCGCGGGACAAGGTGCTGGCCATGATCCTCAGCACATGCA
>DAHZQE010000092.1:0-5362 GCA_027409005.1 Ferrimicrobium sp.
GCACGCCCTCCACCTCGTCTTTGGCTGCAGCGATCACAGTGTCGGGGTCGCTTGCCAAAAGATCTTGTGGTCGGCGATCGTCAAGGAAACTGTTCAGTCCGGCGAACCAGAAGGCGATCTCCCATCCCGTTTTGGCAGTGCCTAAGACGTGCAGAACTTTTGCAACCGCCTTGTATGGCCTGTAGTTCTCATCCGGATCTAACGCATACAGCGGAAAATAGTCCACTCCCTTATGCCGGATTGCGAAGATCGTGCCATCCTTCTTCCACTTATTAGGCTGCGCGCTTGGATTCTTGTCGCTGTACCCTGCCAGCTTTGCGATTTCTCCGGCGGACAGAAAATCACCACTCCTCAGAATCGTTGCTTTCGCATCCACGAGCATCCTCGCCTGGGCGAGGGCTGCGTCTGGAATTGCAATCTCAGGCAGAAGCGCTCCAACAATTCTCTCCAGCGACTCCTGCTGACGCTGCCGGACAATGTGGGGAAGGAATTCTGCGAGCTTTCGGACCACGTCTTCCAGCACGGCGGATTGCTCATCGTCGTTTGTAAACGTGACGGCAAGCACCCTTCGAGCCGAAGAACGGTTCAGGCGGCGACTGACTTCGCTACCCGTACCCACCAGCACTTCAGGTCCATTCTTCAGAAGCTGACTAGCATGCGCCATCTGTGTATCCTCTATGATCTATATTATTGTAGATGCAACATAATTTTAATCATCTAATAATCTGATCCCTGAGCAACAGTGGAAGAACTTCCCGATCAGCAGCAGTGGTGGTTAATGTGGATTTGAGGAGAAGATCACGCATGCGGTAGATGACATTGGCCCATGAAGGAGATTTCCAGCGTTACACGAAGAAGACGCGGCGGGAACCCGTCTAGAAGTGCGACTGTGTAAGCAGCCTTGCATTATCAGTTTTTCAGGTACGCAAAGTTGAAACAGGAACTACCATCGGCGAGCGAGCTGGCGATCAACTCCCGTCACGTTTCGGCGCATTCGAAACATCTGAGTGCTCACCCCCAATTGTCGGGCGGCCTCTTCGTCGTCGTTGGCGGGAAGCAAAGCAAGGAGCGCTTCTCTCGGAACCAGCAGCACTGAAGACAAGCACTCGGCCTCTGCCTCTTGCACGCGATTAAATTCCCTGATCATGAGGGTTTTGTCGGGACCGAAGAACGCCTGAGTCGGCTTGTGCTCCAGGATAATGTGTGAAAGCTCGTGGGCGAGGTCGCTGTTCTTTCGTGCTGCTGAGTGCGATGGATTTAGGATCACTAACTTCCTCTCGCCTTCGATGAGAGTGACAGCAGACCAGCTATCAGCGTCGGTGACACACAGATGAGTTGCAGCACTGGTTGAAAGGCCGCTGAGCACTTCGGGCGTGATTACCAAAACCTTAAGAAGCCGTGCGAGTTCAACGGGGTCCAGAGCTTGATGGGGCGACAAGCCCAGTTCGCGGCGATACCCTGCGGCAGCTCTTTCGCACCAAGCTTTGAAGCCACGACGCAGCTCGCTCAAGAGTCAGCTCACTTTCCAGACGCCAAAAACTCTTGAGCAGCAAGAATCATTTGCGCCAAAGCTTGAGCTGTTCTCGGCGATACGGTAGCACGTTTGCGGAAGTGAACCTCCGCTACTACAGAAGTCTCAGTCGAGGAGCTAAGGCCAGCTGAGGGCATCACATTGCTCTCGGCATCCTCACCAAGCCATCGGCATATTCGTTGATAGTTCTCCAGATCAGGTAGGTGTCCCCGCTCAATTCTGGATAACGTAGGGTGGCTGATCCCGATCTCCTTCGCCGCAGCACGTATCCCTAACCCTAGCGTTTCTCGATGTTTAGCGACCCTTCTCCCAAGATCTTCGAGGATAGGCAACTTAGTTTCCTCCCTGTGTTCCACATGTGTACCAGTGGTTCACACTTGACCCATACGGAATTTGGCAGTACTGTTTCACTTGTGTACCAGCCTGCATGTTGCTATCCAAGAAAGTCAAGGGAGAGGCATGAAACGAGCGGTTCCAAAAGATGTACCTCGCGACGAAGGTGATTTCGACGTTACGCGTTATGTCCCTCCTCACGTGACGGCGATTCTTTGGGGAAGAGCTGCTGGACGCTGCGAGTTCGCGGGATGCAATCGCCCTGTGTCTTGGTCTTTGGTGACCCAGAGAGAGCTGAACATCGCGCAGAGGGCTCACATACGTTCATTCAGCCGGCGCGGGCCGAGGGGACGTCAAGGGCTTTCAAAGGAGCTCTTGAATTCGGCCTCGAATCTGATGCTCGTATGCCACCAGTGCCATGTCGATATTGACAGCGGCGAAGGCCCGCAACTCTACCCATCTGAAATGCTTATCCAAATGAAGAGGAAGCACGAAGAGCGCGTGGAACTCGTGACTGGAATCGCGGCAGACTCTTCCAGTCACATTCTCTTATATGGATCGAACATCGGCGATCAGTCACCGCATTTGAGCTTCAAACAGGCGGCCACTGCGATGATGCCTGGTCGTTTTCCAGCCTCCAGAAATCCTTTTATGCTGCAGATGTCGAATGTAGCCTTATCGGATGTTGAGCAGACATTTTGGGCAAATGAAGACGAGAATTTGAAGCGTCTCTTTGAGAAGAGAGTGCGAGAACCTCTCTTGGAGCTGGGAGTCGAGAGGCATCTCTCGGTCTTCGCCTTGGCCGCGCAGCCACTTCTGGTGAGACTCGGAACGCTACTTGGCGACATAGCCGAGGTCGATGTATTTCAGAGGCATCGTGAGCCTCAAACGTGGAACTGGCCTGATTCAGCAGAGCCGCTGAAGTTCGAGGTCGTGGAGCCATCGAATGGCAGCGGCACGCCTGCACTGCTGGTTGACATCAGTGGAAGGGTGACCGAAGACCGCATATACCGCGTGCTTGGTGAAGGCGCTTCTATTTGGCGACTGACTGTGGCAAGCCCGCATAACGACATCATCAAGAGCCGAGATCACCTGGCCGCCTTTCGTGTCGCAGCTCGGCCGTTGTTCAGCGCAATCAAAGAAAAGCACGGACAGAACACGCCTCTACATGTGTTCCTCGCCGCCCCGGTATCGGTCTGCGTGGAGCTTGGGCGCATCCGGATGCCGAAGGCAGATATGCCGTGGTTGCTATACGACCATCACAACGTGCACGGATTCAAGTCTGTGCTGAACATCGCCTGAGGAGGCTTTATGGACAAACTCGCAGTAGTTAAAGTGCTCGACAGCGTTGTGGACTCGCTTGATATCCCCGAGTCCTACTACCAGCGTGCTTCGGACCGCCACCACTCCATCGCGGATTGGCTGTGCCGCCCGGAGTCAAAGTTGGCGCAGTATTCGCCCCATGTGACACTGCAGGGATCATTCCGCTATGGCACAGTAGTTCGCCCGATTCATCATGAAGCGGAGTACGACCTGGACAACGTCGTGACGTTGCAGATGCAGAAGACGGACAAAACTCAAAGTGAGCTGAAGCTACTCTTCGGAGAGGAACTTAAAGCTTATGCGAAGGCTCACGGTATGTTGAGTCCACTTGAGGAGAAGCCGCGCTGCTGGCGCTTGCATTACGCCGATGAAGTGTCCTTCCATCTCGATGGCTTGCCTTGTGTCGCAGAGGAACCTGCTGTAGTACAGGCCATCTTCTCGCAGGGCGTACCCTTCGAACTTGCAAAGCGGGCTGTCGCTATCACCGATCAGCGACACCCGAATTACCTAGTTCTTTCAAGAGACTGGTTGATTAGCAATCCGCGAGGTTTTGCCCGCTGGTTCGAGGAACGTACCCGCGTCTTCGCGCAGCCGCGGCTTCGTGCCTTGGTCGAGATGAAGAAATTTGCCTCGGTAGAAGACGTGCCCCCCTACGAGTGGAAGACACCTCTCCAACGTTCGATCCAGCTACTCAAACGGCACCGGGATGTCATGTTCCGGGAAACGCCTGAGCTGGCTCCCATCTCGATGATCATTACGAATCTCGCAACCCACGCTTATTCGGGAGAGGCCGACATCTACGATGCGGTCACCGGAATTGTGAGCCGGATTCGGAATTTCATCAATCCTGTTTACCCTCGTGTGCCAAACCCTACTGCCCCGTCGGAAGACTACGCAGATAAATGGCGCAAGAATCCGCTGCTGGAGCAGAATTTTCTCCTTTGGCATAGCCAGGTTCAGCAGGACCTTGCCCATCTCCATACTCTCACTCGCGATGGTATGGATCGCGAGATCCGTGGGCGTTTTGATGTGCAGTTAACGCAGGACCAGCTCTCGCACATCAGCAACCCGCTTCCCGCAACAGCAGCTGCGGTCGCTCCGAGTGTATTCGTGCCATCTGCACCAAAACCTTGGGGCAAGTGATGCCTGGTGATTCGCTTCTGAAGCAACTCGCCATATCGGAAGCTATCAATCGGTTCGCGAATCTCCGGCTGATTCCGAGCAAAGATGGCGATATCGTTTTGCGAGGCGTGATCGACTTCACTGCGTCCGCTAGCGGATGCAGGACTGTGAGTGACAGTTACGAGATCAACCTTCGCATCCCAGCCGCGTACCCTTCTGAGCTTCCAGTTGTGCATGAAATAGATGGCAGGATTTCGGAAGCCTTCCACAAGCTGGAAGGAAACGCTCTATGTTTGGGATCTCCATTTCGCTTGTGGCTTCTGACCAGGCAAAATCCGTCCTTGTTGAATTTCATTGAGCGTGTAGTCGTCCCTTACCTCTACGCCTACTCGCTTCACGAGGCCGGTGAAGCCATGCCCTTTGGCGAGCTGAGACATGGGGCACCCGGTTTGATCGATGATCTTGGGGAAATGCTCGGAGCTACTGACTCCAAGACTGCTGCGGCGTACATGGAAGCAATCATGCGCAAGAAGCGAATCGCGAACAAACGACCGTGCCCTTGCGGCAGTGGAATGCGGCTAGGTCGTTGTCACAACAGGCGAGTGAATGGCCTTCGGGTCATCTTTCGGTCGTATCTTTCCCGGCGAACTACTTGAATTTGTCTCCAGACTCTGTCTTCCGGATTCGTACCGAGGGCTGATGCAAGAGCCTGCTCGTGGATGGAACACGTTAAGCGCACTGTAGGCTTGGTATCCCAGCGGTTCGATCTGGTTCCTTCTACTCTCGAGTCCGCACTCTGCTTGAACGTGATGCTAATGCTGGAGAGCAGCCATTACGCAATGCCGTGCGCTCGTTGTAAGCTTGCGATCTCCCATAACGATTCCTCGAGAGCAAACCATCAGCACGCACGTGCAAAGAGGGGGCAACCGGTTTACCACGAGGAGTGTCGCCAGGGAAAGATACGACCGAAAGATGACCCGAAGGCCATTCACTCGCCTGTTGTGACAACGACCTAGCCGCATTCCACTGCCGCAAGGGCACGGTCGTTTGTTC
>DAHZQE010000166.1:0-6671 GCA_027409005.1 Ferrimicrobium sp.
AAGCTCCAGTGTATCCTCAGAAGCAGTCTTCTGGCAGGAACAGTAAAGGTTAAGATGGCCGTGGGACGGACGGTGTGCGCGACTCAGAAGTAGCAGCCCCAATCTTCGCGATGACCCTCATACGAGCCGTGGCAGAGTACCTCGATGTGCTCTTCGACCAGCAAGATCGCTATGCAGCTATGAGCAGGAGGGCGCAGGTATCAGTCAGCGACGAAATCAGCACAGTCGGGAATGCAATCTGCTGGATGTACCTTATCCAGCATTTGATCGACGGTAAGGAGATCGGGTTCAATGGTCAGCGAGGCCGCTGGATTTGGGATGCTGCGCGTGCTGCAGCTGGAGAGCCGGTCACGAAGGACGAGGTTGACTTGCCGCGTCATCTGACCGTTTGATTGGGCAGCAGGATGTGCTGACATTGCCAGCCCCTGAGTGCGACACAGAAGGTCGTCAAAATTGGAGGCGCTTTGTTGGTTCAGATGTGAGATATGATACATTGTCGAAGCGACTGCACCTCCCGCCGCCTCTCGCTTGTTTCTCCAATGATATTCAGCCAGTCACCAGCTCAGATTGCGCTGCCTACTGCAGCCGTTCACTGCGCGTCATGCCATGAGTGAAGAGCGCGAATTGGTGCCAAATCTAATGCTGGAATCTCGAACGGTTCGTCGAATTCAGGCTCGTATGAGGGTCATCGCGAAGATTGGGGCTGCTACTTCTGAGTCGCGCACACCGTCCGTCCCACGGCCATCTTAACCTTTACTGTTCCTGCCAGAAGACTGCTTCTGAGGATACACTGGAGCTTTGCAGATCGGGCAGTTGACGATTCCGGACAGCGTAGCCTGCCGCAAACAGTCGTGATGGAACACATGCAAACACGCCAAGCCGCATATGGAGTCGTCACTTCGAATGGTGTCGATACAAATAGCACTACTAATCGTCAGTGATCTTGTGGTCACAAGAGATACAACCTGGAGGGTCATGTACCAGAGAGGGTCTGTGGGTATGCGCCCGGGCGCTATCGAACTCGCCTTGCTGGACCATTCCGAGTACACGGCGGCTTCGGGCGGCTCGCACGACTTGCGCCTTTTCACGTTGTCTCCGGCATCAGGCGGAGCATTCCCACCGTGCTGTTGCTGCCGGCAGTGAGTGATCCATGAGCTGAGATCTTCATGAGTATAGTTGGTGATGTTCCGGGTCGACAAGCCACCGCTTACTATAGCCCAAATAACACCAGTATGCCAATGGCACTCACGGTTACCGCGACCGCTGCGATGCGTGCACCGCGGCTGTTCTGGGCCGTCAGGGTGTCTGCTGCTGCATTGTTCGCAAGACCGGGTTTTCGATACGGAAAATGTTGGCGAGCAAGCAAACGGAGGAGGACGGGTGGCATGCCAAGAAGAATCGGGAGATTACGCCAGTGAGGATAGTGGTCAATGCGCTGTAGTGTATCTTGCTGGACACTGTGTCGGCACCTCCTCGTACACGGGCTCGCGCAACTACGAAGCCTTTCTATATCATGTTCGCTGCCTCTTCTCTTGATGGCTCTGCTCATGTGGAGCCATCTGGTGGACCATCGCTTGAGCGCCCCCCAAGGCTGCATGAGTCTGGCCCGCGAGAATCCGGTACGACGCTCGCGCGGCCAGCTGACCGTGCCTGTCAAGAGGTCTCACGACGGCAGAACGACTGTCGTTGCTGGACGAAACGCTAGCTGGTGACCGTGAGGTGGCTCCATTCGTGGCATTTCTTGCCACATGGCAAGTCACGCCATCTGGACATGGCCCCCCCACTCAGATGCCGAGGACAGAGCACTGAGACGATGGACTTTGACAGTCCTGTAATGTCTGCCATGGCATTGGCCCAGAGCTCGCAGAGAACGGTATTTAACACGCGAGGATTCATGCCACCGCACTCGCTACGCTGTTACCTATGCCGTTACCCGGATATGCTGGAGATATTCGAGAGACTTCATCAGTCCCGAGACTGAGTAAGATGCTGAGACATTACACAGCTGCTCACGCCACAGCGAGCGATTACTTCCGCCGACTAGCATCCTACGTGTTGCATCCGTTCACTAAAACTTCAGCAAACCCCAACCCTGCTCACGCTTCCCCGCGCGACTGCGATGACTTGCGTCGAGGAATATGCTCCTTGACGTAGTCCTCGATCTCTTGCACCCGGCTGCGCCGACGTGGTTTCTCCCCCTGGTCTGCTGTCGGTGTCGCCTCGTCCTTGTTGCTGGAGGCTGCCGCCGTTTCCTCTTTGTGCCGACGGAAGAAGTCACTGTAGCCGCCTCGCTTCTGACTCTCCTCCGCCCCCGCAGAGTGAGAGCCCTCGCCTCCAGATACCATTGGCTGTCCCTCGCTCACGGCTTCTCCGGCGCCTGCGGGTTGCGGTCTGCTGTCATCAGCATCCTGATGGCGGTGGGGGATCAGATTCTTCAAGCCGGCCAACCGACTGTCTTTGCGAGTGTGCGCAGGCCTGCCTGCGGCCTCGTCTTGCATCTGAAGTTTCTCCTTGGAGTCCTTGGGGTGGAGTGGTGATGGCGGCGGCACGGCTTCGCTCTGTGACGTGCTTGTCTGTCCCTGCTCCTTACCATGCTTGGACCAAAGTCCGAACAGCGAATGGGAGCGCGGCTTCGGCTGGTCGGGATCACTTGTCTGGCCGGGTACGAACATCCGATGTGGCTCCTCGGCATCTCCAGCAATGAGATCTTCGTTTGCAAATGCGTCTCCGGCGGGGTCCATTGGTCCTTGTGATGTGAAGATCCTACCATCTGTTGGGTCAGAATTCATCTGCAGGAGATCAGTATTGCCCTCTAGGCTCTCGATGCTCGCAGGGACGGGAGCCTCACCTGTTGGCCTGGGGACTCGACTTGGGATGGTTGGTCAGCCATGTTTCCTCCGTGCACAATTGAGACTGCGGCGTGGTCAGATATGCCTCTGAGAGTTGAAAGCCTTGGTGATGACAATCAATGAGCTTCCGCCTGGTCGCGCCTAGAATCGGGGACAAGCAGCTCTTATCCCTACATGAAATGCCCTTGTCAGCCACGAGCCTCTCGTGAGGACAGGCACAAGACCATGATCACGTTTGGTGGAGTGCCCAACACACCATTGCCACTTGAGTGAAGCAAGGCCAGGCTGCGCGCAGAGCGAATCACGTCGAGCCGTTGCGAGTCGCCGTGCTTCGCAAGCCGGAGAGACCCCGCCTTCCTCGGAAAGGTGGTACCGCTTGTACCGGCGGAGATGCACGTCCCGCTAGGTGCTTGGGTCCAGCTACCGCGACCCGGGTACGTATCTGGCACAACCTCACACAACGTGGAGCCACATGGCTCAGTCTGGCCAAGATGGCGTGAAGTCTGCGTTTTTGCAACCACAATGCACTACTCTGTGTGGATAAAGACCATAAGCAACCGCTTGGGAAGGACACCAAGTCGTCGAACCTCTGAAAACTCTTGACCTCCAAGCCCAAAATCCAAAACAAGCGTAGCACAACATCGCGATGGTTCCGGAAAGCGTACGCCGCCGCTACAGCACGATGTTTGTAGGAGAGCTTCCGTTTGGGCCAGAAGACCGATCTCTCCACCCGCGTTCTGAAGGAGATGCGCCTCATCAATTTCTACCGACTCCGCCTGGCTGGTGCTATACCGAGCATCATTACCAAGGCCTTCCGCCGACTCCGACACGACGGAAAACAACATCAGACGTTCGACCAAGCACCCCGCCTCGAGAGCCGCTGCAACCAGCCGCTCGTATGTCTCAAACGGGCAAGGACGAAGAAGAGCACGTCGAGAAAACTGCCGATCTGCGTGCGGAGGATGCAGTGCCCGCCCTCTGGTCGTCGCCGAAATTGTCTCCGATCGATCTCGAACGACCCGAGTGGCTTCACAATGATGGTAGGGCGATGCCCATCCTCGCTGAGGTTGCTAATGCTGAAACCCCCCGTCCAGAAGATGTCCACGAAGAGGATGAGATAGATCACGGTGAGGTTGTGTCCAGATGGAGCGACACCATGAGTTCACTCTCCCTCGAGTCCGATCACGAGCACGCCCAGACAGAGCCTGAGCGTGACGAAGTCATCACACCAGTCACAGAACGTGGGCCGCCCGAGCACTACGCTTTCCAGCGATGTCCGCATTGCAATGCACTAGTGAATTTGCAGCATGTCGATTCCGGCTCGGGTGAGCGAAAGCAAATGGACGGCTTGGACGGGAGCGCTGCTTGCGAATGCGTTCAGATGTCGCCACAAGCCCGCGGTCAAATAAGGGAGGTCTCGTACGGAGCCTGGCTATGAGTCTGCTCCCAGGTGTGATTCCCGCATGTGTTTCGCTTTCGCGGAGAGAATGGAGTTTGCGGCGAAGCATCGGCGTTCATGGCCCATACAGAAGCATGTATGATACGGTGACGAGGACGTCGACCACGCCCCGATGTGCTGCGTCTGGATATATTTCCCGAAAGCCGGAATTCGTGCTCGCACAAGATCGTAGCACTTTGCCTTCTCGCGCTGCTGGTTCCACGCCAACTCAAACCGGCGTTTAACACCGGCGTTCAATTCGAGACTGTATTACCCAAACTAGCAATGGATGCCTCTCCTGTCAAGATCGTCCACAATCTCCTTCGCGTATGCCTTGATCGCCGTAAAGTCGCGATAGTCGCCGAAGCGATACCCGAAACATGTAAAACACCACCCTGACAGACGCCCAATACTGGCTCGACTCGTCACTCCGTTGAACAACTCGTGCTGGACATCTCGCCCAACCAGCTCCGCGATCTTCTGACCTATCTCCTTCTTCTCCTTTTCCGCAGTCAGGATTCCCATTCTCCTCGTCCAACTAGGCATTGCGGCTGGGGCTCCGACACTGAATGCATAGAAAGGCATCTGATACAGCTTGCCACTATTCTTGCGGACAAATTTCGTAGCAGGCGAAAGCCAGGACTGATTATGAATGGCTGAGCCTAAGATGACCGCGTGGTAGTTGCCCGGCCACTGAACCGAGGAAATCTCGAGGCAATCGACCCGATGTTTGTCTCTCAAGTAGACATTGAGCTCGGCGGCGATGGCCTCAGCGACGGATTTTGTAGAGCCGGCCGCGGAAGCGTAGGTCACGAGGACTGGAGCGGTATTTGGGTCGCCGGAGACTGGTACCCTTGTAATATCAAGTTTTTCTGCTTCCATTGTCTGTCCAAACAGCTGTGCGCAGTGCCAGTACCCACAATGATGTTTGCTTGTGACAAGATGCCGGTGCTACAGGTAGCTGCAAGCAAAATGTCCAAGGCTTTCTGAACAGAGTGGAATCTGCCACCACTGCTCCCTTCATGCCACCTCGCAAGGTCTAACGGGAAACCCCGGCTGACCTCGTGGGCTTGCGCATAGTGGCATGAACCTGAGGTAGGGGCTGGCAGTGTAAGGATGCCCATCGATCAGTCAGCTGCGAATGTACTGTACAGCCAAGCCGAGACCCACGCATAGCATCGGAGTTCCAACCATTCAGGCAGTGTCGGAGAGAATGCCGCAGACCACCGAATACGCTCTAGCTGCTTGACGGTCGAGCGAGTTTAGACCGCAGGAACCCCGGTTGAAGCCATATCTCGCAAGCGAGCCTCGTGCTCCGTTCCGTGTACCTCCGTAATGGTGTGACCGGGGACGAATACCGTGATGTAGGAATTCACAATGTCACATAATGACGGAAACTCTCTCACATCGTGCCTCGAACGTATCTCGGCGGTCGCAAAGGCGATGAAATCGCAAGTCATGCGACCGTGGACCGGGTATCATGAGAGGACTCGAACAACGTGAAGTGAAGTCCAGGCGGCGGCTGATCAACCCTGCATACAGTAACGGCGGCTAGCGGGTGTTAGTCTCGGCATAAGCAAGTGGAATCCTCCAGATGCATTCTCCCGCGAATCTTATTCTTTCCGGTCCGAGAGGTTGCTTGATGTTTGGATCAGTCAGCTCTCATTTTGGTGCTGGGTGTACAGTATTTCATTTTGTCGAATATGCTCCAGATCGATCTCCTAAGGCTCAAATATATCCTCCTCTCATTTCACAACTTTGAAATCAAGATCGTACGCCACGTGCACGTTAAACATCTTTTTTAGCATGAAGTCCATCCTCACCAACAAAGGGCAATCACGTCGAATTCCGGTGTGCCGAAAGCGGCAAGGCTTCTGCTGTCGACAGCCAAAAAGTCCGGGGTCATGTTTTGAAAGCAGATACACCCCGATGTTCGAAGATGTGAGCGGGAAGCTGCCATCGGACCCCGGCCCCTGAAGCGGACATCCACTGAAAGGCGCTACATGTTGCGAGGTGGCGAGGCTTGGGATCGTGACGAGGACGTACGACTGGATCCCGACCGTGCTCCTGGAATACATCGCGTTGGTGACATCTTTCAGACCCCCGCTAGGATCGAGATAAGAAGTTCGTCGCGGCGGACTCGGATGCTTTGAGGGAGATGTAGAATACCGAGCTCGCCCACAGCTCTGCTATGTACTAGCTCGGACTGGTGGAGTCCGATACGACGACGCTGAGCGTGAAGACCAGTAGCCACTTTACAAGGCAACTTTATCGGGTGATGTGGAATTGACGGTGCGGGGAGCCGTGTACTCGGTGGTCGTGGTGAGCGGCGTGCTTGTGACGGCTTGGTTGATCTGGCACTCGAGTATGTGGGGTGCAGTACA
>DAHZQE010000105.1:0-3675 GCA_027409005.1 Ferrimicrobium sp.
CCACGCATCCCGTCTACGCAGCCAACCACATCCACGTCGTGGTCGTACGATCAGCCGTCGGTCTGGCGGGGCAATCAATTCCCATCCCACCTCAACAGCAGCCTAAGAAGGAACCTTCACTCCGCCCAAATTATTTGGCTCTGCATCACCAAAGCTCCAGCGATATCCGCTCTCTGAATCTTCTCCATCGCCTACGACCTGCCGGTCTACCCTTTCGTCATCCTCGGCTACCAGCACCGCGAGGAAATCTGTGCGGCGTATCCAGGGCTGGTGGAGATGTATAAAATGATCGGTCCGATGGCTTTTGCGTCTGCGCCTGGTATTGTTTTCGACTTTTCAGACGTCTACGGTCAATGAGAAGTCGAGAGATGTTGTGAAGGTGCTGCATAGGAAACATTGGAGGGGAAAGTGGTTTGTGTATAAGATTGTTGTGGGATCTACAGCGGGGGTTGCCGCGAGTGTGCTCGGGAAGGGGTCTTGAGGAATAAAGTGTCCGCGGGATTGAGAGTTGTCTATGTTCTGGGCTGAGAAAGAGGCATTGGTCTTGGTATTGGTAGCATTCAGCAGCTCGATTGCTACGGCTTGGCAGTGAGCGGAATACTCGCTGATTCGACGAAGCATGGCGCATCCCTGGACTGCGGGATCTGGATTAGAGAGCTGTCCGTCGGCAGCGTAACCAGCAGCCAAGAGGACAATTGCGGGGATCCACAGCTTGGTCCATTGTTTAATACCTATGAACGCGGCACTCGCTTTCGTGGCAACATTCTCATGATGCTGTGGGCACGCCCGCGGATTGTCTCGTGCCTTGCGATTCATAAAGTAAGTCAGACACGCGAAAGCGGTGGTCAGGTCCGGGCGCCGTACGAATCCAGTCCTCCATCGGAGTCTCCAACTGGACCACACACTTCTCGCAGCAGTTGGAACTGGGGCAGTCGGCAGACTGAAAGGCATTCGACGATCGCACAATACTGCGACACATCATGTTAGAACAGCGGACAGTAGGTTCCATCTTTGGCCAGCGATCGTGAAATTCCCATTCACCACTGAGCATCATACTGCGGTCGCTCTTGAGCCCAAGTCGGGCGCGACAGGTGTTGCATCGGTGAACGGCGAGGAAAAACTTGAAGCCTTCTTCAAGCAGATTCGTAGCGCTGGGCTGGAATCTTTCCGGATCTTTCGTTGAATCGAAGGATCCATGAGTAGTTGCCCTTGACCTTGCAGGTCGTTCACAAGCAGGCGTCCATCAATACCGCCTGAAGGTGAGGTGTGGAAATGCCTGTGCCGTCTGGCTGGAAGGGTCTGCAAGGTGCTCATTGACATACATGGTGTTTTTGTTATACTCACATAATTGCCGGCAAGGAATAGCTTGAGGACGAAGTAGCCTTTGCTGAGACCTTGAGGCTTCCCTGTCTTTGCTTTTGGATGTGTAGTGGCCATCAAATCGAGGGGCGGCTTCATGTTCAGCAAAATGTTGAATTCCAAGGCAAAGCTTCGCAGAGCGCCTGTTTGCGCATGCACTCCGCCGCCACCTGGGCGCGGCTTTTTCTGGAGCGAAGGGATGCTCTCGCCTGGCATGTCGTGAATGTTCGCGTCGCAAGGACTTTCCGCGTACTCTGCTGGTAGTGCCAACATGACCTCCACTGTAGAATTCAGGGCCAGGCACATCCCCTGCAACACCAAGCCAGAGATGCTATTGTTGCTTCAAAAGGCGGAAATACTTTCAACGCCGTGACAAATGCCCTGGACTCGGAAGCTGTGGCTGATGTTGTGAGAAGGGGAAGGAAGACGAGGAAGTGAAGTCACTCGAAGAAGCTTGGCGGACATATGTACTGGCAAAGCACTAAAAAGTTTGATATTATATCGTATCAAGACGTACACATTACCTTGTTCTGTCCGAGACGCTACTGTGAGGCACGATTCGCCTGAAGACAGAATCATCTCAAGGTCACTTAGGACATCCCTTGGGCCAATCTGCCGCTCGTAACTTAGATCGCCTGAGGTTCGATGGCAACGCCGTACGCTCGCTCCTTCGGCAAAGATGAATCTCGACGCCTTAATAGTCCCTCCACACACTGTCTTCTACATTACTGTACAAGGGATACAGCAGAACTCGCAGTCGCTGTCAGGACATTAGTAATGGCCTACCGCGGACCGCCGGATAAGGATGAGCTCACCAGTTCGGCCCGCAGGGAATGTCAATGCAAGGGCGAGGACCCGGCTTCTGGACTTTGATCACAGGCTTGGCAACCAGGACGGCGGAGGTGTCGTAGAGGTTGCACATGTTGTCGGTGTTACCGGGATAGAGCAGTTACACTTCTGGACAAGATATGAGTCCCCGAACTAGTCCTTAGGTGTGACAGGGGATTGTGAGCTTACAGCTGTCACGACTGGCGATGGCTGAGCTTCCCTGGATGAAGTGCTATCTGGCTTTCTCCTTGCCCGAACGCCTTTCAGGAGGATGAATATGTACTCCAATGGATGGACAGACTTGATGTCGTTCCAGTACTTCCTCGTTCTTGCTCGATGAAACCTGCAGCGTCACGGACACGCGTGTCGGGATGACGCCATCGTGCATGCTGGACTCGGCAGGCGCTGCGGGACGTCGGGCCGCGGATGCCAATCTAGGCAAGCGGGGCATGACAGCGGTGGCATTGGCTTAGAAATATTTTGGTTAAGGGAATGGCTTTCACATGCTTCGAACCTCCAAGACGTATACTCTCATCAGACCACCCACGTCGGGGCGACACATACACATAGGCTTCCGCAAGATGGCGAACGTAGCGGACACTTACAACGGTAACCAACTCCACCATCCTCATTCCCACAGCCCAATGCTGACAAGCCACCCCAGATCCCATCCACATAGCAGTAATCGGCGGCACCGGCCTCCAATCCCTCCCCGGCTTCACCCATGTCGCGACCCTCAACCCCTCAACCCCTTGGGGCTCTCCCTCCTCTCCCATCAGCATCCTCCACCACACCCCCACCAACTCTCAAAACCCCGTACCCATAGCCTTCATCTCCCGCCACGGCCTGTCCCACCAGCTCGCCCCGCACGAAGTCCCCTCCCGCGCCAACATCGCCGCTCTCCGACATCTGGGAGTCCGGAGCATCATCGCGTTCAGTGCTGTGGGGAGTCTGCAGGAAGAGATCAAGCCTAGGGATTTCGTTGTACCGGACCAAA
Organism: Ferrimicrobium sp.; assembly: GCA_027409005.1. Lineage (GTDB taxonomy): Bacteria > Actinomycetota > Acidimicrobiia > Acidimicrobiales > Acidimicrobiaceae > Ferrimicrobium. Next base: position 3,185 of record DAHZQE010000105.1, read on the forward strand.
TCATCGACCGGACCAAAGGTATTCGACCGTTCACATTCTTCGAAGGAGGCATGGTGGGGCACGTGGGCTTCGCGGATCCGTTCGATACACCCCTCGGGAATCTAGTGCGGAAATGCGGCGCTAGCCTCGAGGGGGAAGGGGTGCGGTTACATGATACGGGGACGGTGGTGTGCATGGAGGGACCGCAGTTCAGCACGCGGGCTGAATCGAATCTCTACCGCGCGTGGGGGGGCTCAGTGATCAACATGTCTGCGCTTCCAGAAGCGAAACTGGCGAAGGAGGCCGAGATTGCTTATCAGATGATCTGCATGAGTACGGATTACGATTGCTGGAAGAACGCGGAGGATGTGACGGTTGAGATGGTTATGGGAAACATGAAGGCAAATGCTGAGAATGCGAGACGGTTCGTGGGTGGTCTGATGAGAGTATACGTCTTGGAGGTTCGAAGCATGTGAAAGCCATTCCCTTAACCAAAATATTTCTAAGCCAAT
>DAHZQE010000124.1:0-4928 GCA_027409005.1 Ferrimicrobium sp.
ATTACGAAGACGAAGACGGCGAAGCTGCATCTTGAAGATGATGCGAAATGTCGGATCGCGTCAGGCAAATGAAAGTCACTTTGGAGTCGGTTGAGGTCACGCGAGTCAGGTGCCCATGCTCGGACGTATCCGTAAAGCCAAACGTACTTAGAAGTTACGGCACCTCGGCTAGCGTGCTGTTTACGGCTCTGGGAGCTGACACCTTCGGGCGGATTACGGCATGGTACTCTGATGAAGGTACTGGAGGAGTTCCATTACTAGGCAGTTTCATTGTGTATGTTCTGTGGTATCATGACAACTGAGCAAAGGGTGAGGGATCCAAAAGGCTCGCAAGATGATTATCAAAAGGACCCCGGGTCCTGAGCCTTATTCCAGCCGGAAGCAATCGCTGTCGCTCGTTCTCCGGGGTTGCATGGTCCGCAAACTCATCGGATAATGCTCCGAGTATGCCACCGGCGGTGCTCCCCGGGGCTCGCCCGTGTGCGGGAGATGTCGTTGTTGCGCTAGCTGCGCACAGCTGTAGCACTTGACAAAGCCTCCAGCCTCGTGACAGGTCATGTCACTAACGCCAGACCCGACCAAATCAGTCGCACGCACTCATCCAATAGTCCATGCAGGATGCGTCCAAGATCGCTCGACGACCCGCACGAGCTCCGTGCCCAGTAGCATTGGCGATCTGCAAAATGGAGGTTGAAGTCAAGCTGAGAGGCATAAGTCCCACGCTTGCAATCCTGAGCTGTATGGTCGATCATTCATACTTTGAAGCTGCAATGGCGCAGAGGTCCGACTGCGCGACAGCGACTGAAAGCTGGTGCAGCACACCCGGATCTTCGCTCAAGCACAATGCGTGAATTACAACATACTGGTGCTAGATCGAACAGTATATCAGGCTCATGGACAAAGGAGAGAGGAATAAGACAAGGCAGTCGAGGTCGCAATGAACTTCGTCTCCTCAGCCTCCTCCGCAAGTCACGGGACCAGCTCACAGTAAAAGAGGGGGTGCAGACGCCCGCGCGTCTGTGGGGTCGATCACAACGGTAGCCATATCCGCAGTCACCCTCTGCGCACCTGCAATGCGACTGCCACCACACTCAGAAGCCCGATGCTGGTTGTGGCGAGCTGTTAGAAAGTAATAGGCCGGCCTTTCCATTTAGGCCGACATCCTTCATCGTTACTGCAGCGCTAGTCAGCTCAACCCCTCCCTGCCGCAGCATCAAGAAATTGCATATTCAGAAATGATGTGCGCCAGCACCCCGGGAAAGCTCGCCAGGCCCTCAGAAGAAGCGTTGCAGATTGTCCACCCCATCTGGTACTGCCCCCAAGAAGCACACAATGTGCCAAGTCAAGGCGATTGAAAGCCAACACGTTCGCTGTTGAGCTTGGCTGCCGCCTCAACTGGAGTCCAGCCAGGCACACGATTCCGACAACATCGTGAGACGCCATACGTTTCTCGAACATAATGGTCCAGCGGCTGCCCTCTTGTCTCTTGCTTCTATTCACATACCCCTTTCTTGCCTACGCAGGCAATGTGCCACTTCCTTCATTTCCTCTCGCGGTCAAGAGCCCGTACCTGTCCGCCTGGCTGCCAGGGAACTACGGTTCAAATGTTGCTGCGGGCCAACCCGAATTCTGGGCCGGGCAGTCGCTGACATGGAATGTTCTTGCAAGGGTCAACGGCAGAGCCTATAATGTGTTTGGCGTACCCCAGGGCATCAGCGGCTACACTGTGGCGCAGACAGCCAGCATCACGTGGACGTCTTCGCATACCGTGATCAAGATGACGGCCGGATTTGCGACGATTACACTTGACTTCTTTTCGCCGGTTCTGCCTGGGGCGAACGACTACCTCCGCCAGAGTCTGCCGTACTCGTACCTCACTGTTTCTGCGACGTCAACGAAAAACGACAAAGTCCAGATTCTCAGTGCCATTGATGAGACTTGGACCGCTCAAAATGGCGCGGCAAACCTCAATTACACAACGAACGGCAATACCGGTCTCTTCTGGTTCCACAACCCAAACGAGATTCCTTTCACGGAAAACTCGGACATGGCAACCTACGGTTCTGTGATCTTTGCCACAACCATTGGCAGTGGTGTTTCGTCATCTTGCGATAGCGCGGGCACCATATACAAAACTTTTGCCTCCAGGGGCTCGTTGAGTCAAGGCAAGCAATGCGGTGGATATGATCTCGCTGCGCTTGCAAAAGACCTCGGCTCTGTGGGTAGCTCTGCCTCATCTGTGACCTTTGCGATTGGTTTCGACCGTGCACAGGCGATCAATTATCTCGGCACCACGCAAACGGGCTTGTACCGATCAAAGTATGCGACGCCCCCTCAGGCGGTGTCGTTCTTCCTGAGCGACTATGCCACCACCTTGAGCCAGGCGACCTCTTTCGACAGCACTGTCCGATCAAAGGCGCAATCCGTATCGCCGACGTTCGGGAGCCAGTATGCCGACATTGTGGAGGCTAGCGTCCGCCAAACCTTCGGGGCGCTCGAGCTGACAGTCCCCGTCAAAGATCTTGGCGCAACACCACAAGTCTTTCTGAAAGAGATTAGCTCAGACGGAAACCTCAACACAGTCGACATCATTTTCCAGTCGTGGCCCATCTTTTATAGCCTGAACCCGTACTACATCCGCTACTACTTCGAGCCAATTCTGCCGTATCTCCAGGCGGGCAGGTGGCCGCATCCCTGGGTGATCCATGACCTAGGAACGCACTATCCAAATGCTACGGGACACGATGACGGAAACGCCGAGCAAATGCCTCTTTTCGAGACTTCAACTCTATTCATCATGTTATACGCTTACCAGAAAAGCACTGGAGACACATCATGGGCACAGCAGTATCTCAAGCTCTTGGAAGGCTACGCCAGCTACCTTGCTGCTAATTCGTTGTACCCTGCATCGCAACTCATCAGCGTAGATGCTATTGCTAAGACAGCCAACCAGACTGCTCTCGCGATGCAGTCAGCTATCGGCCTCAATGCCGCTGCTATACTCACTGGCAACAAGACATACTCGTCTATAGCTGCATCCATCGCCCAGAAGTTGTATTACGGCGGGCTCGGATTAAACGGGGGCAAACCGGCGGATAGCACACACTTCACATACAATTACGGACTGAACAATACGTGGAACGTTGTGTTCACGGCTTACTCGGACGTGCAGTTGGGCCTCAACACATTCCCGAGCTCTGCTTGGGATTTGCAATCGAAATGGTATCTGGAGCAAATACAGGTGGACGGCTTGCCGTGGGGTGTGCCGAGTACCAGCGCGGGCGGCGCTGTGACGTGGGGTTTGTCTGACTGGAGTAAGTCTATACATCTGTGGGGGATGTTAACACAGATACTGATCGTGCGCAGATATTGTCGCAGCAGCAGCCTCGTCGATCGAGGTGCAAGAAGCAGTAATCAACACAACCCACACCTTCCTCACTAACGGAAAGAACACGATCCCCTTCGGCACAAAGTACGAGGTTGAGGGGCCTGATGCCGGAGAGTGGATCGGAAACAGAGCCCGTAGTACGGTTGGATCCAACTTTGCCATCTTAGCCGTCCAGCAGGGGACTTGGGGTGAGTCGTACTAATTAGGCGATTGACTGATCGCAATGTCTACTCTGTAATGCAAACTAAGTCCCATGAAGCACAGAATTGGCACTCACAGCCCCATTGGGGACAGGGGGCACCAGGCCTCCAATCGGTCATGGCTGCCGCGGCTACCGCTCCATCCTGGTGGGGAAGGTCAAGTTGATGGGCACCCGGTATCCCAAATCAATAGCATCACGTCTGAGAGGCGTATCTAGCCGTACCGGACGTCTTCCGTCGCCTCGCCGAACCAATCATCGGACGCCAGGATCTGCTCGGTGGACGCGTAGTTGATGATTGTGCTTTTAGTGGTGGTGTATGCATGGTATGCATCTGCAGGGCGCACGGCGTTAACGGTGGTCTTAGAATAGTGGGGAGGACTGCATGTACCTATACCATTCTCGCTACCGACTCCAGAGCTCTTGATGCCGCCCCAAGGGCTGCTAGGGTCGTTGCGGTGGTGCGTATTGACTAGGCCTAAATCAGCAATCAATGTCGCTTGTGTGCTTCGTGCGCCGGAACACGTACTCCAGACTATGCCTGCATCGATGGCGGCCGATAGTCGGTGGGCTTGTGACAAGTCCTGTGTCCAGATACCTGCCCCTAAGCCGAACTCGCTATTGTTGGCCAAGCGTATGGCATCAGCTTCATCACGGAAAGTCGTCACTACAATGACAGGCCCGAATGCTTCTTCGCGCCAAATTCTCGAGGCTAGGACGTCAGTGGCGAGACTGCTGGCGATGACCGTTGGTGGATAGAAGTAGCCGTGGGAGAGGTCAAAGCCATCGAGGGGCGATATGACGTCCATTCTTGCGCCACCACAAACGACGTTGAGTCCATTGGCGGAAGAATCGTTCACGAGCTCGATCACTCTCTCGAGCTGCTTCTTTGATATCAAAGGGCCCATCATAGATTGCGGGTTGGTCGGTGAGCCCATCCGTCGACCAATGCTACGGGCCTTGGCGATTAGCTTACCCATAAAGGCGGCGTATATTGACTGCTCGACGATGATCCTTGTGGCGGCGATACAAGTCTGGCCGCTCGCAATGAACGCTCCGAAAGCCACGCCATTGGCGGCAGCATCGACATCCGCGTGCTTCGTCACGATCACAGGAGCCTTGCCGCCCAGCTCAGCTGTGAAGGCTGCAAGGTTTTGGCCAGCAATTGCTCCGATAGCCCTGCCTGATGGCGTTCCGCCCGTGACATCAACCTTCTTGATCATGGGATGAGAGACCAGAAGTTTGCCAGTCTTCGCTCCGTAGCCAGGCAGAACCTGAAACGCACCGTCAGGTAGTCCAGCCTCTTGCAGTATCTTGCCAAGCCGCAGCGTACTCAAAGGC
>DAHZQE010000125.1:0-9793 GCA_027409005.1 Ferrimicrobium sp.
ATATCGACACCTATCGCCTGGGCGTAAACAGGGTCGAGAGCATGCTCGGCATCGATGTAGGCGCAGTTACCGCCAATGCGCTGCGCCTCCGCTACCACATGCAAGGCAAGCGTCGACTTGCCTGAACTCTCTGGACCAAAAATCTCCACCACCCGTCCACGTGGAAGTCCTCCAACGCCGAGTGCAAGGTCGAGAGCCATCGCCCCAGTCGAGACCGACTCTATCGCCATCTGCGGAGCCTCGCCCATCCGCATGATCGAACCCTTGCCAAATTGCTTCTCAATCTGGGCGATAGCTATATCAAGTGCCTTATCCCGTTCCACAGTTCCTCCTCATCAACGCTTACCCATAGACTAGATCGACGCTCTGACAACTAGTACATTTGATCGCATATATTCTTACGCACGCAACCTTGACACGCTACTGAGCTTGGCTTGCCTCGCCATTAGACTCCAAGCAAGTACGGGCCTAGGCCGCTTAGAAAGCGGTAAAACCACGTCCAGAGCCACTCAACGTAAGTCGCATCAAGTCGAGCGCGGTGGCCGTCGCGTAGGTACGTATCCTCTCACGATCTCCGAGCAACTGAACCTTTCGTGCCTCCGACCGCCCCCGATAGCTCATTCCAATCCAAACCGTACCAACGGGCTGGTCCTCAAGCATCTCTGGGCCAGCTACTCCGGTGGTCGCGATACCAATATCGCTACCGATCAGCCGTGCCACCCCCTCGGCCATCATTCGTGCTGCATCCTCAGACACCACCGAACTCGCCGTAACCCCGAGCAGCTGCTCTTTGACCGCTGTGGCATAACTCACCACGCCACCACGGAACCACTCCGAAGCTCCAGGAACGCGCACGAGCTGGGAGGCCACCATCCCTCCGGTGAGCGACTCAGCCACAGCAATGCTGACGTGCTCGGCGATCGCTAGTCGAGCGACTACCGACTCGAGGGTATCCTCGTCAACCCCAAATACGTAGTCGCCAAGAAGTTGCCGGGCACGCTCCTCCTCGCGACCGAGCAGCTCAAGAGCCTCGCTCTCGCTGGCGGTACCGACGGTGAAGCGAACCTTAACTCCCTCGATTCCGGAGGCGAGAAAAGCAATGGTTACGTTTGAACCTTCAAGCTCATCGAAGCGCGGTGCCATCAACTCAGCTAGACGTGACTCTCCCAACCCCCAGGTTCGGAGCACTCGTGATCGAATGACGGTGGCGTCGTTGCGTCGAAGCCGCAACTCGGTTAGCACCTCGTTGGCGAGCATATCATCGAGTTCATATGGAACCCCAGGGAGGGCGAATATAACCTTGTCCCCTACAGGAACGATCAAACCAGGCGCCGTGCCTTTGCGCTGCTCTATGACGGTCGCACCCTCTGGAACCATCGCCTGCCGGTAGTTGTTAGCTGACATCGGGCGACCTCTGGCGGCAAAAAGCTCCTCAATGACGGAGCGCACACCGGGATCTTCGTGCAATCGCCGTCCAGATACCTCAGCAATCGCCTCCCTGGTGATATCGTCCTGGGTCGGCCCGAGCCCACCACTCGTGATGACGGCGTCAGCATCTTCGAGCGCGAGTCTGAGTGCAGCTACGATACGATCGTGATTGTCTCCCACCTTGAGTTGAAGGTATGAGGAGAAGCCGTTCGCAGCCAGCGTCTGCCCAATTCGTGCGGAGTTCGAGTCTACGATCTGACCAAGCAATAGCTCGGTGCCAATCGCGACCACGGCTACCTTCAACGAAGCCTACGCCTTGATGCTTTTGGAGTCAAAGAAGTACTGAACCGCACTCACGAGCGCAAGGGCCACGGCAATCCAGGCTAAAAAATTGATGGCCGGGCGGTCATGCTCGCCAATGTAGGGAATAAGCGCGAGGCCAATAACGACAATCTGAACCAACATCTTCAATTTGCCGGGTATCCGCGCTGGAAGGCTCTTGCCAGACGCCAGCACCTGGGTACGATAGACCGACACAACAATCTCTCGAAGTCCCATGATGAGAATTGGCAGACCATCGACACGATGGAGGATAAACAGAGCGCCAAAAGCTGCAAAGACCAGAATCTTATCGGCAAGTGGGTCCAGAAAAGCTCCAGAGCGCGTCACTCCCTGGCGACGAGCGATGTAGCCATCGGCACTATCAGAGAGTGCGAGACCAGCCCACAACCAAAATGGAACTATTGAGGTTGGAGAGGAGACAAGCAACACCACAAATACAGGCGCAAAGCATATCCGCAGCACCGTAATGGCATTCGCGGGCGTTGCTATGGCAGAGGGACCATAGATAAGGCGCTGTGGACTAGACATCTGCGATCAGTTTACTAGCTTTACACAGGGGATGTAGCGCATCAAGCGCTCACTTCTCGCCGAGAGTTATAAGACCTTCGAGATCAACAGCGAGCGAACGAACCCCGTAACCGAGTCCGCTCGAGTCCATCGCCTCCTCCACCCGTTGATGTACTCGTTCGACCCCATCGACATCGGTAAAGCCAACACAGATAGTGCCGGCACCTGACCACGACGCGCCTAAGCATCCCGCCTCCAAAAGCATCGCCAGCAGTTGGCGTGATTCAGGAAAGGCAGCGGCGCGTGCCTCCTGGTGGAGTTGATCCTCAAAGAGCTCGGGGACTAGATCCTCAACATGACCAAGCGATACCGCCAACAGTGCAGCACGAGAGAGGTTAAAAACCGCATCGCCAAACGAGACGGTCTTGGGCAAGAGTCGCCTCGCGGCCTCAGTCGTAAGCCGATCCGGAGGGATGATAACGACAAGCCTCAGCAGTGGATCGACAGCGATACGCCGAATCACCGGTCCGCTAGAGGCCACCAGCGCAGCCACTCCACCGCCATAGTATGAGGCAGCCACGTTTTCAGGATGACTCTCAAAGTCAAGGGCTACCCCCAGAGGATCAGGGTGACCAAGTGCAGCTGCGACCCCTAAGGTCACCGCAGCCGAGGAACCGAGCCCTCGTGCAAGTGGTATCTCCGAATCGATGATCAATCCAACACGGTCGTGGCCGAGCACTTCGATCACTAGTTGATGGATCAGATGGTTACCGACAACCGTCTCCGAGGATCCCTCGCCGTGCAGCTCAACCTCAAAGGAGTCTGCCTGATAAGCCTTAGCAGTCAGAAACAAAGGCACCGCAAGCGCCAATGTATCAAACCCCGGTCCTAGGTTCGCCGATGAACCTGGGACTCGGACACTCTTGAATCCCATCACGTCACATCCCTTGTACTAGAAGTGGGTCAACCTCCACACAATCGACGGATGTGCGACGGCGTTGGCAACCTTCAACGGAACTATCTTAAGCTGCTCGCCCACGGTCAGGGTCGCAGTACCTACCTTGGCCCCCGCAGGCAGTCCATAGACCGACTTCACCAAAGTGGGTGTGAACGACTCCGATAGTCCCGGCCATCCGATCTCAGTCACCGTCTCGGCTGCCACCACAGGATCAGGACGAGCGCCGGGCACATCAAGATAGCCGACTACCTGTCCTTTACGTAGGACCGTCTCTTGCCGAGGAATCGACTGCAGCGACTTGGCCATCGCCTTGCCGTCGTTGAGCGCATTCGTCAGCGGCTGCACCCCGCCCACGTCCAAAATGGTACCGAGGCCCAAGAGTTGTGACTGCCCTAGCTTGATCTGCGTAGCCATTGCAAAGTTTCCTGTCAGTATGGATCCGGTCTTTGCACCTACGATGTTGTCGTGACCGAGGACATAGTTCACGTTATAGACCGTACCACAGACTGGCAAGGTCACCTGAGGCATCGACGCTATGTTGGCCAATACTGGATTCGCCATGAACTGGGCCTCGATCTTCAACTGGTCACTGGGTGTGGAGAGCGTTGACGGAGTCACGCCACTCGGATCACCATAATGAGTATGGTGCAGCCCTAGGCTCTGGGCGTAGCTATTCATCTCAGTCACAAACCGACTCACTGAGCCTGCATCCCATTGTGCCAACATGGTAGCTACGTTGTCTGCTGAAGGTATCAGCAGCAACTCAAGCAGCTGCTCTTCAGAGAGGACCTCGCCTGGCTTAATCGCACCGACCGAATCTCCAGCATTCTTATCGTTTAGGTATATCTGATAGTCCGCATTGGTGATAGTCAACTTAGGACCACTCTCTCCAAGCGAGATCGGATGGGCCTTAAGCGTCAGCAGTGCGGTAGTCATCTTAGCGACCGACGCTATCTCCGTCTCGTGGATCGTTCCATGTTGGCCAAGGAGGCCGACACCCATGATCTCAGCAGCTGCCTCAGCCTTGGATGGCCACGCCACCGTCGGTGGTGTTCCCGGGATAGTGGAGGATGATGCGAGCGAAGGCGTATAGGTCGGATTCGGGACTCCACGCACCAATTGGACGATCGATACCAGTCCTAAGATCAGGATCAGGACTAGAACAGCGACGAGAAGACGCCGAAACAACATCGTAGAATTCCGTCCGGAGTAACTCCGACGGCTACCCTTCGTCGACACCCACTGGTCACCGCGCGCCATTCACGTCCTCCATTTTGTTCCGCCTGTATGCGACTTGTCCGTACCTGTCAAGGCCAACCATCATAACCGCCTACAACCGCAATTTGGTGAGAGGAGCATGAATCTATCCGAGCGTTTTACCGAGCAGCAACCAAGCGAACCGACAATACCTGGTGACAACCTTCCCGACCTTACGGACGGGGTCTTCCGGCAATCTTCGATAAACAAGCTCTACGACACTCAGACTAGATGTCGAGCTCTTCAAGCTCCTCAACGGTCACCAGGACTTGACGCTGTTTCGAACCGTCAGCGGGCCCGACGATACCACGATCCTCCAACAGGTCCATAAGTCGACCGGCGCGAGCAAATCCAACCTTGAGCCTTCTTTGCAACATCGACGTCGATCCAGCACCAGTCTCGACGATTAATCGCGCAGCCGTGGAGAAGAGTGGGTCCACCTCAGCAGCGAGGTCACTCTTGGGCCGACCGGTATCCTCTACCTTGTCGAGCTCGTCAAGGTAGGTCGGCGCCCCCTGACGACGCCAATGGCCAACCACAGCGGCTACCTCATGCTCTGACACCCACGGCGCCTGCAGTCGACGTGGTTGCGAGCTGGTGGCGGTCACCATCAAGAGATCACCCTTGCCAACGAGCTTCTCCGCTCCGAGCTGGTCGAGTATGACTCTAGAGTCGGTCTGGGAGGCGACAGCGAACGCAATCCGAGAGGGGACGTTCGTCTTGATAACGCCGGTAATCACATCGACAGACGGTCTCTGTGTGGCGATGACCAGATGCACCCCGACTGCTCGAGCCTTTTGGGCAATACGACAGATCGAGTCCTCCACATCGCGCGGAGCTGCCATCATGAGATCGTTGAGTTCATCGATCACCACCAAAATATACGGAAGCTCTTCTGGTGGCCCTTCGTCTGGATCGTCAGCTCCTGCGGACAGTGCGATGAGCTCGCGATAACCAACGATATCTCGCACCCCCCCAGTGAGCGAGAATATCATAACGTCGCTCCATCTCCTCTACCGCCCAATTTAGCGCATGAGCTGCCTTCTTGGGGTCGACCACCACACTCGTCAGTAGGTGAGGCAAGGCGTTATACTGCGATAACTCCACTCGCTTTGGATCGACAAGGATAAGTCGCAACTCCCGCGGGGTGTTACGAACTAGAAGGCTGGTCAACAGCGAGTTAATCAGCGATGACTTGCCCGACCCGGTCGAGCCTGCCACCAGCACGTGAGGCATTGCAGCGATATCGAACACCGCAGCTGTGCCCGAGATATCACGACCAAGCGGCACATCAAGCACCTTGGTCGCACGTTCCATCTGAGGGCTGGCCAACACGTCTCCGAGTGTCACTACCTCACGCACCCGATTAGGCACCTCGACGCCAATGGCGCTCTTACCTGGGATCGGTGCCAGAATTCGGACATCGGTCGCTGCCATCGCATAGGCGATGTCCCGTTGGAGCGCTAGCACTCGTGCAACCTTGACGCCCTCAGCCAATTCGAGTTCGTAGCGCGTTACCGTCGGACCTATCGTCATATTGGCGACCTTAACGGCGACGCCGTGAGAGCCAAGTGCGCTCTCAAGCACCCGACCCCGTCTCTCTAGGTCCCCACGGTCGATCTTGGCACGACTCCCCCGCTTCAACAACGACTGCGAAGGAAGCCGCCACGGTCCATCCTCGCGTACCTGATGCAACGCAGGTTGGGATGCGAGCGCATCGACGAGCATCGGCTCCTCGATCGGTATCGGCTCTGGTGTTATCGAAGACGGTGGCACTCGCTCGCCAACGACCTCCGGGGTATCGACAGGCTCCTGGTCCGGCGGGGCGTCGCCAACTCCCTTGGCGCCCCTACCTCCTCGAGTACGCTTGGGTTCATCGTGCTGAGAGAGAGAGGAGCGCTTAGCTCTTGGAGCTCGAGTCTCAGATGTGTCACGCTCACGGGTAGCGCCCAGACGCGTTACGATCCAGTCCATCGACTCTCGTGGTTTGAGACCTGCCAGCCCGAGCACGCAGACGATAGCGATGAGGGCGAGGACGATCGTACCGCCGATCGATCCCGCCAGCCTCGTAGCAGCAAAACCTACGATATCACCCACGACTCCGCCATAACGAGACCCCGGTAAAACCAGATTATGGGTTGCACCCAGCTCTACAGCGGCATCGATCGAGGCGATCGCTATGACCACTATGCCCGCGAACAACAGACTAAAGCGTGGCAATCTTCTGTACTTCATCACCACCGCGAAGCCGATCACCGCTGCCACGACATAGACCACCCAGGCCAGGACACCCAGGAGATCATGACCAAGCCCTAACAGCACCCGTCCGAGTCCACCGAAGAGTCCGCTGTAGGCAACAATACCCAAGAGAAGGGCACCGACGGCCCAGACGAGGCCGGTCGCTTCGCGTGACCAGTGAACCTGCGTAGTCGACGATGGCCGCGACCTAGTAGGGCGACCTTTGGTGGATGAGGGCTTCTTCGCCGTATTAGATCTTCCGCGCGACGACGTTGCCACTCACACCTCGATCACAAGTGGGACCACCAACGGTCGGCGCTTGGTCTGCTCACGAACGTACTTGCCTACACGCCGCTTCAACTGATCCTTGAGGTGACTGACACCTTGATCGGGGCGCAACCCAACCACGGTAGCCGAGACGACATCACGAATCGCAAGGAGCAGGCCCTCTTCGCGCTCATCATGGACCCAACCAAATGAGAAGATCTCCGGATCTCCGACCAACTGGCGCCCCTCGGCCATTGTGAGTGCCGCTACCACGATGCCATCAGCCGATAGGCTGCGGCGGTCCCTCAACACACTGGCGTTGATGTCTCCAACCTTGCCATCCACATAGAGGTAGTCTCCCGACCGAGACTCACCCCATGCTAGGCCCTGCTCGCTCAGTAGTACCTCATCACCATCATCACAAATACGAGCCTCGCCAGCCACCGCACCCGTGGTGAGCGCCAGCTGGTGATGTGCAGCAAGATGCCGATACTCACCATGGACTGGTATGAAGAACTCCGGGCGCACCAGTGTGATAAGCAACTCAAGCTCATCGCGTCGGGCGTGGCCGGATGAATGGACCCTACGAACGGACGGATAGATCGCACGCACACCGAGCCTCGCGAGCTGGTTGATGACCCGATATACAGCGGACTCATTGCCAGGAATCGTGTCGGAGGAGAAGATGACGGTATCGCGATCGCCCATCTCAAACCATGGGTCCTTTGCAAAGGCCAACCGATGCAACGCCGACGAATGCTCGCCTTGGCTGCCTGTAGCAATAACACACACCGAGGCAGGGTCTAGATCGTCAATAACCTCGACATCGACAAACCCCTCGAGTGCACCAGCAGGGAACAAGCCAAGCTGATCAGCGAGTTTCACGTTGCGTTGCAATGAGCGCCCAACCAGGCAGATCTTTCGCCCTGAGGCGCGACAGGCCGCCATAATCTGCTGGATTCGATGGAGATGGGATGCAAAACATACGACCGTCAATCTACGGTCCTGATTCTCGGCGAACACCTCGGAGAGTACCAGGCCAACCGAACTCTCAGAGTTCGACGACCCAGGTTCGTCAGCGTTGGTTGAATCTGAAAGGAGTAACCGAACTCCCGCTGCTCCCAGTGTCGCCATACGATCAAGACCAAAAGCCCTGTGGTCGACTGGTGTGCGATCGATCTTGAAGTCGCCGGTATGGAGGATCAACCCCTGTTCGGTCGAGACCACAATAGCTGTTGCACCCGGGATCGAGTGGGTCACGGGAATAAACTCGACATCGAACGGTCCGACCCTCACCGATCCGTAGTCGTCTATCTCGTGATAGCTAATACCCGAGACGCCGGACTGCTCAAGTCGCGAACGAGCGAATGCCAGCGTGACTGGGGACCCATAGATCGGCATAACACGCTCACGCAACAGGTGTGGAAGTGCACCTATATGGTCCTCATGTCCGTGAGTTACAAGTACCCCATGGAGATCTAGATCGGCCTCGATCAGATAGCGATAGTCGGGCAGCACCACATCAACGCCAGGCATATCCGCCTTCGGAAACATGACTCCACAATCGATAACTACCGCATCTCGCCCCTGGGTAATGACCAGACAGTTGCGCCCAATCTCACCCAACCCACCAAGAAACCTCACCGACACCAGCTGTGGAGTAGCCGCGCTGCTATTCATTGATGAGACCTACTCCTTCGTCCGCAAGGTTATCACGTAGCTCATCGTAGAGCTTTCTAGCATCGGCGATTAACTCCTCTGGAGGATCGATCAGTGGTGACCGCGTGTAGCCTGCACAGACCCCAAGATGAGCCATCATTGCTTTGGTTGGTATTGGGTTAGGATAGCGCTCACTGCTCTCAAACTCGTAGCTTGGGACCAGGATGCGATTCAAACGAATCGCTCGTTCGAGGTTACCACCTACGGCAGCATCGATAAGCGCCTGAAAACCAAGCCCAGCCCAGTGCGAAGCCACCGAGACTACACCAACCGCACCCAAACTGAGAAACGGCATCAGAAGCGAATCATCACCGCAATAGACCTGTGCCCTACCCTCTATCAATCCAGCGAGCTTGCCAAGCCGGGCAACATCTCCCGATGCATCCTTGATCGCCACAATATTTGAGTGCTCCTCCAGCAGCGATAGAAAAGTAGGGATCTCTATCCGACGTCCAGTGCGAGCAGGGATATCGTAGAGCATCACCGGCAAGGCCGTAGCTTGCGCGATTGCACCGAAATGCCGAATCAGTCCGGCCTGTGGAGGTCGATTGTAGTATGGTGTCACAGCCAAAATTCCATCAGCTCCAACCTCCTCCGCGTCCTTGATCAAACGCAATGAGTGGGCAGTGTCATTGGTGGTGGCGCCAGCCAAAACTGGACAATCCACTGCTTGACGAACCAAGTGCCAGAGCTGTCGACGCTCGGCATCCGAAAGCGTCCCAGATTCACCTGTAGACCCGGTGACAACGAGACCATCAGACCCGTTGGCCACCAGCCAACGCGCCAGGTTTACCACACCCTCCTCATCTATCTCTCCATCAACTCCAAACGGCGTACCCATCGCGGTCAACACAGGACCAAATCGCGCCAGCATCAGCGGCTACCTCCACTCTCTCATCACGATAACTCCTGGCACCAGAACTCCTGGCACCAGAACTCCTTGCGCACTATCTCCTTGCGCGCTATCTCCTGGCGCACTACCTCCTTGCGAATCACGTCCTGACACAGGCACCCTCTGGTTGTCATCAATCCTGGCCAAGAAAACCAGCGATCCCAACGACCAAGCGATCGAGTCCG
>DAHZQE010000129.1:0-7975 GCA_027409005.1 Ferrimicrobium sp.
ATTGACCACCTACGGATGATATCAGCTGAAGAGCGGAACGCCCTCGAGGCCGGTCGCTCGCTTCAATATCGCAGTCGATATGCTGGACTTTAGTGCATCTAGACCTCTCCCAACCTCGCCACACCCAACGGCTAAAGCTACGAGGTCTCACAATGGGAGACCTCGGCGACCTCCATGCATACCGCTCACTGGAGTCCACCTGTCGCTACATTCCACCTGAGCCAATGACGCGGGGCGAGATCGAAGAGCGACTCGAGACTCGCTGGGCGACGCGTTCACTCTCCGGTGAGGGTGAAGGCCTACTTATAGGCGTCGAACACGTCGCATCTTCTGTGGTAATCGGCGATATTAGTCTCCAGCTCACGAGCGCCAATGACCGCAACGGAGAGATCGGTTGGGTGCTCAACCCTAAATATTCAGGAAAGGGATACGCCACTGAGGCCGCGCACGGCGTACTCCATATCGCCTTTGATGAACTTGGAGTTCGGCGATTAGTATCACGAATCGACGCCCGTAACCAAAGTTCACTCAGGTTGGCAGAACGACTTGGAATGCGCCAAGAGGCCTACCTGGTCGAGAATGAACTCTTCAAAGGAGAGCTGACCGATGAGGTCGATTATGCGCTACTTAGCCGTGAATGGGAGAGCCAGCACCTGGCTGGTCGATGCGCTTTCGGTTACAAGCCGGCGTCCCCTTCGGTCTAGCGCTCCTCGTCTGCGGCGATCCCGATCACCAACCCGTCAGCCTTCATCGCCGGTGAGGAGGTCAAAAAGACCGGAACTCCATCGACTGGGGTGGTGATCTCCTCGAGCGTCTCGCCGAAGAGGTCGCTGACCGTACCGACCACATCGCCGGCGTGGAGGTCGTCACCCACGCTAACCGAGGGCGCCCACCAGCCTTGTTGACCGGAGCGGAGCCAGACAAAGCGATGGAGATGGCGAACGGGTAGATCAGGCTCGATCGCCTCTTCGGGCTCGTACATCCCCAAGTAAGCGACGGTGCGCGCCAAACCCCGAAGGTGATGTTCGATCGCCTCGGACTCGACCAGACCTCGTCCGCCAGACTCGGCGATAATCGAGGGTATACCAAGTCCACCAGCTATCTGCGAGGTGGCACCGGTCACCGCTGGATCCAACATGGGTTGATGAATGGCGAACGGGAAACCATAGGCATCCGCAAGGCGGCGAGACTCGTCCTGCACCGGCGAGTCATCATAGATGGTGAAACGAAAGAGATCCTCTACCATGTCTCCAGCGTGAAGATCGATGAAGTAGTCCGATCCCTTAATCAGCTCCTCGGTCACAAAGTAGGCGAGCGCATCCGAGTAGCTCCCCTCTGGATCGCCCGGGAAGCAACGGTTGAGATTCTTCTGATCACGCGGGGAGACGAAAGGGCTGCGCTCGTAGAACGAATCAAGATTTAAAGTTGGAACCGCCCGAATCCGTCCACCCAAACGAGAGCGATCAATGCCGTTCACAAAGGTTCGCACCGCCTGTTGTGAGGTGTACTCACACCCATGCACGCCAGCCACCAGCGTGAGCGTCGGCCCGTCTTTGGCTCCATGAAGTTCAACGTAGGGGATCTGCAGGTGGGCAATCGAGGAGATGTCGCTGTGGAGGAAGCGCTGTTCCATCGTCTATCGCCCTTGTGCCTGTCGGGTTAGATAACACACCCCTACGAAGGCCCGGTACAGAGCGAGAGGATCATCACCCTTGATCGCACACGCCCTAACATCGGTTCGTTCTACGCCAGCGATCCAACTTGCTAGCTCAGCCTGATCTGCAGTCTGAAACGACATAGAGATCGTAGCCGGAAGATCGATCGCCGGAAGATCGATGCCCGTGGCAGCCTCGACGGCTCGTTCGGCCGCATCGGCCACCAGCTTGTGGGCAACGTGGGGATGGAGGTTAGCTGCGGCGAACCTAGTTATCGACTCCTTCACCTGAACTGTGATCGCCTGCTTCATGAGCGGTTGAGCCTGTAGTGCAGTGGCACGATCACCACTGATGAGTCCAATCGGAACCCGATGGCCAAGGGCAACGAGAGCATTGACACCACTCTCTCCGACCTCGAGATCATTCACCCGCAGTTCGGTGAAGACCGCAGGATTGTAGCTATGCGACATCACAGAAGCCACACCAGAGATACTGCCGTGGTACCCGATGAAGAAGATAACGTCGAACTCAGCGGTCAGGCCCTCCATCATGTAGCCGGGCTTATGAGCTCCAGAGATATAGGTAGCATCCCCGTGCAGCAGTCTCGGATCGAGGTTCTGCATTCGGTAGTGAGCGTCGTTGACGACAAAGTCAGTCGCTCCAGCCTTCAGGGCGCCATCGATGGCGGCGTTGATCTCGGCAAGGGTGAGCTCTTGGCCCATTGCAACCGCCGGACCGCTGCCGGTACACTGATCCCAGTCGACGATTCCTGAGATCCCCTCCATGTCAAAGCTGATATAAACCCTCACTTGGTATGCTCCCTTTCTCTCTTCACTGCTTCCTACAACCGATCCCTCTCGAGGCTTAGCGAAGCGTTGGCCAACCAACGGCTATGCCGAGACTCTTAACCTTTGATTGGAACGTAGGTCCGAGGAACTAACCTGGCGCCGTCAGAGTCTGTCTCTCTGATCGCGTACATCGTCTCCGCCTTGGTAGAGACGGCAGCGTGACGTCCATCCGCAGCCAAAATGACGATGTGCATTATGAAATTGTTGGAGGAGTCAACTAGATCTTCAAGGTCACGAATAGCGGTGATGCCTGCGTCTTCTGGACTCATTCCGTCGGCGAGATAACGGACCACCATTCGTGCAGTGGAGGCACGGATGGAGAGTTCACCGAAACCGGTGCAGGCGGCGGCTCCGTAGCGCGAATCACAGTAGTTCCCAGCTCCGATGACCGGTGAGTCTCCTGCCCGACCGGGCCACTTCCATGCCCAACCACTCGTCGAGACCGATGAGGCCATCGACCCATCGTCAGCGAGGTAGAGGAAGTTGACGGTCCCAGCTGCCTTCTCCGGATCTGTCGTTAGCGCCATCACTCTGGTGAGTGGGTCCGCAGCCTCTCCCGGATCGAGCTGTTTTACCGCATGCTCCCAGATAGCTTTGGCCGAATCGGTGAGAAGGTCGGCCCCCTCGGCGCCAACTTCGTGGGCAAACTTGGCAGCACCTTCTCCTACTAGCAGTACGTGAGGCGATCGTTCCATAACCGCACGAGCCACCGAGATCGGATGGCGATAGCCCGCAAGCCCAGCAACACAACCAGCGCGACGCGAGTTGCCGTCCATGATGGAGGCATCGAGCTCAACGATTCCCTCGAGGTTCGGGAGTCCCCCGGTGCCGACACTATGGTCATCGAGGTTATCCTCAACAAACCATGCGGCGCGCTCGACGGCGGTTATGGGGTCTAATCCGCCTTCTATATCTGCCCACACCCCATCGATTCCAATGGCTCCATTGGCACTCGCAATCATCAACACTATCCAGTCGTTCCTTTCTTGACACTCAGACGCCCCTAGGCCACGAAGGCCCAGAGGCGTCAATTCGTACTCACCTCAAACTCTAACCAACCAACTACCTACTTCGTGAAGTACCAATCCTCTGGGGTGATGTACTCGTAAGGACTCTGTGGAGTTGCACCATGGAGGTTGGTAGCAATCTCAGAGAGTTGCACATCAGTCTCTGGCTGGTAGATAACCGGGAGGTTTTTGGCCATGTAGTTCTGATAGGCATTAAGCGCAGACTGTGCCTGCGTACCAGATGAGGTCAAGGTACCCGCGATCAGGGTATTGGCGGTCGACGAGCTGTAGCTACCGTCGTTGGAGCCAGCCCCCGCAGCGAAGAGGGTCTCACCGGATGGGTAGTAGTCAGGAGAGTAACTCCAGCCGCCTCCCCAGTTGGCCATCTCCCACGAGCAAGCAGCCTGTGATGGAGTACAGGCCGCTGAGTAGCTGATCACACCGGCAAATGGTGCTTGGCTGAGGGTGATCCTGATACCGGCCTGCGCAGCCGCAGACTGAAAGGCGGTCATCTCCTCGGTCGCAGAGGTGATACCAGAGATATACTTCAGCGTGAAGTTCATCGATTGGCCTGCCTTTACCCCAGATCCACAAGCGTTAGCTCCACTACCAGCGGTTACGCAGGTCATCACGCCACCGACCATCTTCCAGCCATGCGACACAAGAAGCTTCTTGGCATTGGCTGGCGAGTATGGGTACTGAACCGTTTTTGAGACAGAGTCAGCAAACGGATTAGCTGGCACCGTTGGGACCGGTGAGTAGGTGGGAGTTCCATAACCCTTCAAGAAGGTACTGATCCACTGCGGCTGGTCAACCAACTCCTCGAGGGCTTGACGAACATAGAGCTGCTTGAAGATCGGCCCCACCGTCGGGTTATTGTAGTTAATCGGCATGTAGTTGAAGCCGAAGATCTGCCATGGAACAAAGTTATAGCCTTCGCCAGCAACCCTAGATTTCTGCGGCAAGTCACTCACCGGCAGATAGCCGTAACTGATACTCTTGCTAGAGCTCAAGACGTTGAACTCTGCAGAGTCGGAGCTAAACGGGAGTTCCACAAATTGAGACAGCGTCGGTTTAGGCGAGCCCGAGTACTTGGTGTTGGGGACGAATACCGCCTTACCCTGGGTGGTGAAGCTAGTCAATCTCCACGGACCATCAACCACCTGCCATAGCGGATTAGTGGCATAAGTTGAGAGGCTAGTAGAGGCGGCGTTTAGGAACTTGTAGACCGCCTGTGCTCCTGCGGTGGTCAAATCTGGAGCGTTAGTGCTGGTCGCGCTCGGAGTAGGCGCAGATGCCGAGGTCTTGTCCCAGGCGAGTGGCAACGGAACCAGCTGCGAGAGTTCGTTATAGGTGAACCAGGTTGGACTGTAGGACTTGTTCAACTGCATCACAAAGGTAAGCGGCCCGGTCGCCTTGTAAGAGACGACGTTGTCAGGAAAATATCCTGGCACGTAGTCGAACCACTGACTGGTATTCGCCTTCAGCAGGTTCATCCAAAACACCAAATCACGAGCGTCGACAGTCTCGCCGTTCGACCATTTCCAGCCCTTCAGCTGAATGGTCACCGTCTTGTTGTTGTTCGAATAGACCGGTGCGTTGGCGAGCGACTGTGAGTAGTTGATCTCTGCCTTGCCATTCTTACCAAAGAAGTAGAGGTTCCTGAACATCAGGTTGTCGAACTCATACAGGTTCACGTTCGACTCGTTTGCCCCGCTCATGAGCGGAAAGATATAAGTCGGTGGCGACAACGGTTGCTCCGCGAAGTAGGCGGTACCTCCCTTTAGCTTCGTGGTAGTCGACGATGACGATGAGTTGTTCGGACTCGAAGCGGTCGACCCACACGCCGCCAGCAGCATAACGCTCGCAGCCGAGATAGCCGCGAATTTGATCCAACTAGAACGCATTTTCAGGTTCCCCCTTTTCCTCAGCACCCCTGCCGTGGTATCAGTGATACTAGCGGTTCCTCAGCAATACTGTAATCATCTTTACATTCTGAGTTGACAAATTTACTTTACTTTCATAAACTGGGGACAAGATTCGCGCACGGCGACAGCGAGGCGCCAAGGACCACGATAGAGCGGAGTAGAGCTAGGACTCAGCCAGCAGCAGTTGACCGGTGATGACTTGTCAACCTCGTCCGTCAAATCAAGCGCTCTGACCTGCCGATTGACACTCGAAACTACGAGTCCAACCTAGACCGAGACGGGAGACGAGATATGCAGATGACCATCGTTGGTGCAGGAGCGATAGGTGGAATGATCGGGGCGCACATGGCGGCCGCAGGTCACGACATCACCCTATGCGACAGCGACCATGCCCATATAGATGCAATCCGTGCCAACGGCCTCACCATAGAAGGTCCAGTTGCACACTTCACCGTCCACCCAAAAGCGATCTATGCCGAGGAGCTCCAAGGAACCCACGGGTGCATCGCCGTGGCGGTCAAAAGTCACCATACCGAGGCGGCTGCCGCCCTCATCGCCCCGCATCTCAGTTTCGATGGGACACTTCTGACCATTCAGAATGGCCTCACCCTCGAGACCTTCACCCGCTTTATCGATCGCACCCAGATCGTTACCGCCTTCATCAACATCGGAGCCGACCTGATGGCGCCTGGTCTCATCAAGCAGGGCAACATAGCTGCTTTCTACGTCGGCGAACCCTTTGCTGATGCGGTAACTGATCGCGTTCGTCGACTGGTAGAGGCTCTCCCGTACGCGCAACCAACCGACAACATTCTTGGCTACCTTTGGGGCAAGGAGGCCTATGGTGCCATGTTGTATGCAGGAGCGGTCTCCGATCTCTCGATCGCCGATTCGCTCTCCGATCCTCGCTACCAAGACCTCATGATCGCCATCGCTCAAGAGGTGCTCGACCAAGCCCCTGTGAAGCCTGAGGGTTTCGATGGTTTCGATCCCCAAGATCTAGAGGGATCCCTCGTACGCCTAAGCGCATTCAACGCCAAAAGCGCTAAGTCGCACAGTGGGATCTATCGCGATCTTATGGTTCGGCGGCGTCCCACTGAGGTGACCGATCTACTTCATGACCTCAAAGGACCACTAACCACCCATGTTGGTCGGCTCATTCAAGCAATTGAGCGAGGTGAGCGAACGTGTGAGGTTGCCAACCTCGATCTCATGAACGCCTACTACCGTGCGCATCGCTACGCTGAACCGCTTCATGCCGTCGTTCGCTACCTCGACGCCCCTTTGCGTGCACCCGAAGGGCCACTCCACGGATACCAGATCGCGGTCAAGGACATCATCGCGATCGCCGGCGCTCCCCTTGGTAACGGTAACCCGATTGACATGGCTGGACCACCGTCCACCGTCGAGGCGCCAATCGTCTCGATGCTTCGCAGCCTGGGTGCAGACATCTTCGCCACCACTTCACTGCTGGAGTACGCCTTGGGTTGCCCACACCCAAACTTGCCAGATGCGCGCAATCCAGTAGCCCCTGCGCTCACCGCCGGGGGTTCGAGCGGAGGCTCTGCGGTCATGGTCGGCGTCGGGGCTGGAACACTGGCGCTCGGAACCGACACCGGGGGCTCGGTACGCATTCCTGCACACTACTGCGGCGTCGTCGGCTTCAAACCCAGCTATCAACATCTCCCCATAGGAGGTATCACACCACTCTCGCCGTCCCTCGATCACGTGGGCATCTTGGCCACCGACGTCGCAACCGCCGCGCTGTGTTACCGAGCCTTGACCGGTGCCATCGCAACTAGCGTCGCATCCGCTGTGCCAAGACTCGGCTTCATCTCCAACCAACTCGACACCGATCTCCTCGACCCCACCGTCGCCGAGGCGATATTAGGAGCCTTGGCTGTACTCAAAAGCGCCGGTTATGAGATTGTCGAGCTCGACGCAGAACCCTTTGACCAGCTCGACTTGACCTTTGAGACCATCGTCGGCTATGAAGCGCTCCAGATTCATGGCCCCCAGCTCGAGCTCGATCGCGAGCACTTCGGTGAAGAGACTGCACGCGTACTGACGTTAGCCCGATCCATCACCGAGGCTGATTACCATAATGCGCTACGCCAACGTGCCATGGGAGTTGAAGCAGTCACGGCCGGCACGAAAGACATCGACCTGATCATCGGACCCACTGCCCCGATTGTTGCGCCAGGACAGAATCCCTCGCCTGACACACCCGAGGGTTACCTCGAAGGGGTGATGACACGCTGCTACAATCTGACCGGACAGCCCGCGATCTCGGTCCCCATCCCTGGATCCCGGCTGCCAGTTGGCCTGCAACTTGCGGGCGCCTTCGGCCAAGACCTCGCACTTCTTGCTTGGGCGACCACCATCGAGGAGTTACTGCAAAAGGGGTAGCCAGCTGCTACGTCCTATTAGCCAGTTGCCACGCTCTTGATCCATGCCTCCACGACGGAGGCAGCAACCCCCAGCGGGACTGCCCCTTGGCCGAGGATCACTCGATGAAAGCCTCGGATGTCAAAGGT